>JAIVTC010000072.1:0-9639 GCA_048629055.1 Candidatus Bathyarchaeota archaeon | reverse complement strand
ATCCTGTGGGTCTGTCATTGCGAGGAGTGCAACGACGCGGCAATCTGGAAGCCTGTCCGAGAATAGAAGACCTACTGCGAAAACGCCCCCTATTCTCGGACAGGCTCCCAGATTGCCGCGTCGTTCCACTCCTCGCAATGACAGACCCACAGGATGCCGGCATTTATTGGGGCAATGCGCTGCGCTTATTGACACCCTACGCTGTTTCGGCGTCCGAATGCAGCAGTGGCGTCGCCAGGGAGATGTGCATCTCTCTCGAAGCTTCGAACATCGCACGCATCACGGCTCGACGGGTGCGCAACAGATGGCGCACATCCTTGGTGTAATAAAACAACGTCCATTCAACCGCATAATTCCCGGCGTTGGTGATGCGGATCACAACCGGAAGCTGGCTCTCGATTGCTGTCTCGCCAGATTCATCCAACTTCCGGAATGCCTGCTCCGCCATCTCTTCGACCTTTGAACAGGAGATATCGTAAGCAACATTAAATTTCAGTGATTCACGCAATCCGCGTGCTGAGGCAAACTTGGAGAGATTGTGCAGCGTCATGCTGCGCAAGCGTGTATTCTGGATCATGATGCGATGGTTGTTTTTCAGATTCAAAATTTCGGTATGGAACATCTTGGTCTTGAAGACAGAGCCAAGAATCGTCTCGCCATCCCTGAATTCGATCACATCCCCCTCCTCGACAAGATTGCTGTTCAAGATCACCAGGCCGCTGATGAGATCCGGCGCCCATGCCCCCTGGGTCAATGCCAGCATTACGCCAATAAAACCGATCACTCCTTTTTCCAGCATGCTCTCAAAACCGAATGACTGCACGACAGCGATCACTGCTATGAGAGTGATAAAGAGATTCAGCAGCAGTGAAATCAGACGCGAGCGATAGGTTGCAGAGATCCTCTCCTCGCCATTGAGTTGGTGTTTGTGACCAAATTTATTGTTGATCACATAATCCATCACGTGAGACAGCAGATAGGCGAGATAGGAGATCACCATGACGCCAAGAAGCCTGTTGATCCAGTGTTTGTCCAGATGCGGCGCCAAAAACTGTGAAAACAGCACAAACAGCAGAATGAAGAGATTGACAGCACGGAAGATATGCAGTTTTTTACTGCCTCCCTTCTCCTCTTCCCTCCCTTTTAAGAGGAATTTGAGCAGAGGACGGGAGAACACCAACAGCACCAGGTTGACAACCAGCAATACCCTGGCTGTATCACCCAGGGATGCAAGATTATCGACAAGCAGTTGTTGAAGCTGTTCCAGCATAGGAGTTTCCAGATTGGTGCCGTGCGGACGCACCCTGCATGCGACGCAAAATTAGTGGCGCATGAAACGTTTGAGCACCCGGCTTCGCGGCTCGGTCTTGCCTTGCAGAACATATTCCAGTGCAACCGGATGCTGCAGCGTCCAGGCCATTTTTGACTGCACCGAATAGCGGCTGCACCACAGAATTGCATCTCCGGCGAAAACTTTTTGATCTTTTCTCGGCAGCAGGATGCGCGATCCCTGATGAATCATCAGCAACGGGATGACCGGAAGGTGGCGCTTGCGTTCACGCGGATTGCGCTCCAGATCACCGATGGTAACCACTTTCCCCTGTGTTGTCAGGGCAGAGTGGACTGCGTTCGCATCGGTTTCATCAATCGTCATCTCCCACACGTCAGGAACCTCCTCACTGGAGATGGCGATCAGGCGGCTGACAAGTTCACAGGCCCAGTCATCCTCCTCTCCCTTGGCCAGCGACATAAACTCCTGCAGCATGGGTGTTGCCAGCAGCAGGCGTATCTTGTTGGCAATGATCTGACTTGGATGCATCACCATATTGGCATGCACAGCCTTGACAATGGTCTTATTGGTGCGCTGATTCTGCCTCAGGATGACGAACAGGTCAGGATTCAGTTCCCGCGCTGTCATGATGATGGAGAGATTATCCACATCCCTGTCCGTACCGGCGACAATACCGACGGCATTGTCGATATTCGCTTCCAGCAAAGTCGCCGCCTCGGTCCCCTTGCCGACCACTACACCGGCGGGCGGGGTGCCGGTTTTATCCGGTGTTGCCTCGATGACGACCACATCCAGCCCCTCCATGGACAAACGCTCATAGACTGCCTTGCCGAAACGTCCGTATCCGCAAAGCACCCATTGTCCCTGTTGAGGGGGATAGATGGGTTCAGCCAGAGGGTCGTGTGAATTCCCTCCCAACCACTCGCCCAGCAGATGCAGGCCCGGAGACTGCAATGCAATCGAGAGATGCATCGCAAATGTCTCGAAAGGATCGACAATGTAGTCGGTGCCGAATGACTCCATGTTTTTTTCAACTTCAGCAGAATCCGCCCTGCTGACCACAGTGAGATCGGGCCTCAGCAGTTTACTGGTAATCGCCACCTTCAGATTTACTGCGTTGCTGTCGGTCAGCGCAACCACAGCAGCGCATTGAGGGTGCGACAGACCCGCTCGCATCAGGTTGTCCGGGTTCTTCGCATCACCGCAAAATCCAGGAACATCCTCACGCAGATTCTGCAAGCCCATGACATTGATGCGCTGCTGGTCACTGTCAAGAACCACCACATGCTGCTGGCGGTCAGTCAATGCCATCACCAGTTCACGGCCGATGCTGCCATATCCCACGACCAGAATGAAAGGGTCCGTGAATCGCCTGATACGACGTGCAAAACGGCCAATGGTCAAGGCATTCTGGAATGCCTCGCCCTGAATCAGGGCCAGCAGGGTGCCGATGGCATAGATCCACGAGATGACTGTTGCATAGATTGTGAAGATCACCCACATGCGCTGGGCGTCAGTAAAGGGGTATGGAATCTCGCCAAAACCAATGGTGGTGGACATGAAGCTGACAAAATAGAAGGCATGGAAAAAACTCATATGCCAGGGCTGCCCGGCATCATCCTGACCGGGTATCAAAACCAGCCCCAGCATCGAAATCGAGTAGGCAAGCAACAGCGTCAGCAGTGGCTGACGCATCCTGCGGAAGACGATATAGACGATGTTATCCATAGCAGCCGGCTCAGCGACGCAGCATAACCGTTTCAATCAGCAGCAGTATCACCGACACCACATTTGCAAGTACAGCGCCGGCTGACAATGAGACGATGCTGGCCATCACGGCTGGTGTAAGACCAGTGCCTGTTACATAGTTTGCAGCAAACCAGATAATGGCTGCAACAAACAGCTGCAGCAGCGCCACCAGGCTTGTCGACAACAGGATTGCCCCGACCTGGGTGCGGTCACCGAATTTCAGGATTGTTGCAATCAGATTCACGACGATCACAGCAAAGAGTTCATACACCGGATGATGTGCCGGATCTTCTATAGCTCCAAACACAAAGCCAAAATTGAGAGTTAATGCCAGAACAATAAAAAAATTAAAAATTACCTTTTCTGAATTCATGGTGACACCCCTGGTGTTGATATTTCAATTATAGTGTAGACGCTGCATGAAAAATTCCAAATGTTTTTTAACCAGGCAGCAGATGAAAAAGTGAACACGTCATCATCAACCACGAAAGTCACGAAAAGCACGAAAACAGACAAGAGAGCCTCTTGCAAAACTCCAAACTTCGTCATTCCGGCGAAGGCCGGAATCTATAGAATCAACCACTTACAGATATAGAAAATGGATTCCGGCTAAAAAAATGCCGGAATGACGGAGTTTTGCAAGAGGCTCAAGAGAACTGTTTGGTTTTTTCGTGTGGTTCGTGACTTTCGTGGTTCATTATCTTTTCTCTCCAGGCTCTACTTCTCCAGCATTCCCTTCAGCACCATATCGGTCAATGAGACGATGCCGCAGATCTCGCCATCCTCGATCACCGGAGCGCGGCTCAACCCAAAATGGTCGAACAGGCGCGCACAGTAACGGATATCCATATCCGGAGAGGTTGTCAACGCCGGCTTGGTCATGATCTCGTAGATGTTGACGCGCTCAGGCGCACGGTCAACGGCCAGCACACTGCGCGCAATGCCTGTAAGAGTCACGATGCCGAAAACATCGTCATCATGACGTTTATTGATAATCAGCGTCTTGGTCTCGACATGCTTCATGGTTTCGAGCGCTTCGGCAACTGTCGCCATGCCGTCGACCATATCAAAGTTTTTCTTCATGACATCACGCACGCGCACAATTTTATGATTCATATCTCTTCCTCCACTTTACTGCTGAGTTGTCTGATCTGATGGCTGACGCCGATGGCGTCCTCCACATCGATTTGAAATGCAATGCCGGTTCCGGGCTGTTCATCGAAACGGCATTTGCTTGCAATAGTCTCGAGGATGGCGCGGCTGGCATGCTCCTCTACCAGCAGCATGACCAGGTCTCGCTGGGTCTCCAGAGTGAGTCCAAAAAAGGTTTTTTTCTTTTCCGCCCCCTCCCCGCGCGCCTGGTTGAGAACTGTGGCGCCGGTGGCGCCCGCCTCGCGGGCAGCATCCAGCACTGTCTCCGTATGAGAGTCCTCCACGAGAACCAGAATCAGTTTGAAATGCATAGTTACTCCTCGATTTTGTATTCAATTTTTTGCTGTTGACGGTGCGCATACCAGCGTCCGAGCTGCGCATATCCCATCACCGACATGATTGGAAAAAGGCTGGCGAAAGCGATCAGGCCAAAACCATCCAGCATTGGATTGCGTCCGGGTACAGTTGCAGAGAGCCCAAGCCCAAGTGCTGCAACCAATGGCACAGTGACAGTAGAAGTCGTCACTCCTCCGGAATCATAAGCAAGGGCGATAATTGAACGCGGCGCAAA
The DNA here is from genome assembly GCA_048629055.1 of Candidatus Bathyarchaeota archaeon. Classification (GTDB taxonomy): domain Bacteria; phylum Pseudomonadota; class Gammaproteobacteria; order Chromatiales; family Chromatiaceae; genus Sva-25. The sequence continues at coordinate 4,876 of JAIVTC010000072.1, read as the reverse complement.
CAGCGTCTGTATCATCACCAGGACATAACCGGCAATAATATAATAGTGCAGCGGCGTGCCGGTTATGATGCGAAAAGAGCCCAGCGAGATACCCAGCGCAACGCCGATAGCCACAGCAATGCGTAATCCCCAGGGGTTGATATTGCCGCCCGAAACATCATTCGCCTTGATCGCCACGGCAATCAGCGAAGGTTCTGCAATGGTGGTCGAAAATCCGATGGCGAAGGCAAACAGATAGACCCAGTAGTAGGAGGCCCATTGTGTTGCGATGGTATCCTTATAGAGTTCGACATCGATGCCCAGGAAGTGAGGATCGGTAAGTTGCTGCGCCATCAGCTTACCCACCGGAAACAGCGCCTGCTCCAACCCCATGAGGAAAAATGCCAGTCCCAGAATCACAAACAGAAAACCGATCAGGATGCGGCGCAGGTGCGGGAGCTGACGGCGTATCACCAAAAACTGGAAACCAAACAGAATTACGGCAATCGGCAGCACATCCGTGACTGTGTCGAAAAAAATCTCTGCAAATTCGAGCAGCCACTCAGTCACAGCACGATTCCATAGGCCATGACAAAAATCATTGGCGTCAGGGATGCAAAGGCAATCAAACCAAAACCATCGGTCATCGGATTGCGCCCCGCGATACTGCTGGCAAGACCGACTCCCAACGCCGTCACCAGCGGCACCGTAATGGTTGAGGTTGTTACGCCACCGGAATCATAAGCGATGCCAACAATCTCCTGTGGCGCAAACATGGTCATGATCACCACGCCGATGTAACCGCCCAGGATCAGGTATTGAATAGGCCAGCCTTTGATAATGCGGAATACGCCGAGCATGATGGCGAAGCCGACAGAGACAGCAACAGTCATTCTCAAACCATCCGCATAACTCTCCATGGCCGCCGCGGTCGATGCAATCATGCCGCCATTGGCCGCCACCTCTGCTGCCTCATCGGCAACAGCAATCAGCGCAGGCTCTGCAACAGTTGTGCCGAACCCCAGTGCAAAGGCAAACAACAGCAACCATGGCAGACTCCCCTTGCGGGCAAAATCGTATGCCATGGTCTCGCCGATCGGAAACAGGCCGGTGCGCAGCCCATGCACGAACAATGTCAGACCCACCACTACCATCAGCAGACCACCGAGCATTTTCAGCAGGCCGGGGAACGGCTGTTGCAGCACCAGCAGTTGGAAAAAGGCAATCACCACAACAATAGGAATCAGATCCCGGCTACTCTCGTAGAACGCCTTGATGAGTGCCTTCAATGTGGAATCGATACCGTCGGTGAATGTGCATCCAAGCATACCAGAGAAAAGAGAAAGTTGGCAGTCGTCAGTATGCAGTTAAAAACATTCCTTCTTTCCATCCATGCCACGGCGTGTATATGAGAGTCTAACCCTTTTTCTTACTGCCTACTGCCAACTGAATACTGCCAACTTTCTCTTTCTCTTGCTGCCAACTGCAAACTTTCTTTTTCAGGGCATGTTTCTGCTATTTAATGAAAAATAGCATGAAAAACTGGACATCTGCACGCAAATTAGACACACTTCGCTTATCTTTGTGTTATCTCATTACTTTCGGCGAATACAACTACGATGTCTCGGATTCTTGTTCTCAATGGACCCAATCTCAATCTTCTTGGTCGAAGAGAACCGGAGATTTATGGCAGTGAGACACTTGCCGACATCGAGGAACGTCTGCAAAAACAGGCGCAAAAGGCTGGAAAAAGCCTCGAACTCTCGCAATATAACGCTGAACACCTGCTCATCGAACGCATTCATGCGGCCATGGATGACGACACCGACTTTATCATCATCAACCCGGCCGCTTTTACCCATACCAGCGTTGCTCTGCGTGACGCCCTGCTCGCTGTAGAGATCCCCTTTATCGAGGTGCATCTCTCCAATGTCTACCAGCGGGAAGTATTTCGTCATCACTCCTATTTATCTGACATCGCCATTGGCGTTATCGCCGGTTTTGGCAGTCAGGGCTACGATCTCGCCCTGAGCGCCGCCCTGACACATCTCTAGAGGACAACCTGTGGATATTCGAAAAATCAAAAAACTGATCGAACTCGTCGAGGCCGCTGATGTGGCTGAAATCGAAATCATCGAAGGTGAAGAGTCCATTCGCATCAGCCGCATCGGATCAGCCCCGCCACCCGTCATGACAATGCCGCAAGTCATGCAAATGACGCCTCCTTCTGCTGCGCCTGCAGCTGCAGAGCCGTCTGCTGCTCCGGCGGCGGCAGAGAAAGAACCCGAGCACACCGGTCACACAGTCAACTCGCCAATGGTGGGCACCTTCTATCGCTCGGCATCACCGGAATCCTCCGAATTTGTCAAAGTCGGGCAGTCTGTGACTGAAGGTGACACCCTGTGCATTATCGAGGCGATGAAAATTCTCAATCAGATCGAGGCAGACACCTCCGGCGTCGTGAAAAAAATTCTCGTCGAGAACGGCCAGCCTGTCGAATACAACCAACCTCTGTTTGTCATCGAATAACCGGGGGATCGCATGTTAAGCAAAGTACTTATTGCAAACCGTGGAGAGATCGCTCTGCGCATCCTGCGCGCCTGTCGTGAAATGGGGATTCACACCGTTGCAGTCCATTCCGAAGCGGATCGCACTCTCAAGCATGTGCTGCTGGCGGATGAATCTGTGTGCATCGGCCCCGCCGCCTCTGCCGCCAGTTACCTGCAAATCCCCAACATCATCAGTGCGGCCGAAGTCACTGATACTGTGGCGATTCATCCCGGCTATGGCTTTTTGTCTGAAAATGCCGATTTTGCCGAACGCGTGGAAGACTCCGGATTTATCTTTATCGGCCCAAAGCCCGAAACCATCCGCATGATGGGTGACAAAATCACCGCCATCAAGGCGATGAAAGAGGCCGGTGTTCCCTGTGTTCCCGGTTCCGACGGCCCCATCGACGAAAATGACGAAAAAGGCACCCTGAAGATGGCTAAAGATATCGGCTATCCGGTCATCATCAAGGCATCCGGCGGTGGCGGCGGCCGCGGCATGCGCGTGGTGCACTCCGAGGGCTCGCTGCTGAATTCCATTGCACTGACCAAAAGCGAAGCCAGAACCGCTTTCGATAATGATGTCGTCTACATGGAGAAATATCTGGAAAATCCCCGTCATGTGGAATTCCAGGTGCTCTCCGATACGCATGGAAACGCCATCCACCTGGGCGAACGCGACTGCTCCATGCAACGCCGTCACCAGAAGGTCGTCGAGGAGGCGCCTGCCCCCGGCATCACTGGCAAACAGCGTAAAAAGATTGGCGAGCGCTGCGCCGAGGCCTGCCGCACCATCGGTTACCGCGGCGCAGGAACCTTCGAGTTCCTGTATGAAAACGGCGAATTTTATTTCATCGAGATGAATACCCGCGTGCAGGTGGAACACCCTGTAACCGAGATGGTGACGGGCGTCGATATCGTCAAGGAGCAGCTGCGTATTGCCGCAGGAGAAAAACTCTCCTACAAGCAGAAGCACATCAAGATCAGGGGGCATGCCATGGAGTGCCGCATCAATGCAGAGGATCCCGATACCTTTATGCCCAGCCCCGGACAGATCACTAACCTGCATTTCCCGGGCGGCCCCGGCATTCGTGTCGAAACCCACATCTATAACGGCTATACCGTGCCGCCCTACTACGACTCCATGATCGGCAAGCTGATTGCCTACGGTGAAGACCGTGAATCCGCCATGGCACGCATGCGCATCGCCCTCTCAGAGATGGTCATCGAAGGCATCAAGAGCAATATCCCGCTACAGACCGATATCATGAAGGACGCCGCCTTCCGGGAAGGCGGCGTCAATATTCACTACCTGGAAAACAAGCTCGGCCTTTAAAAAAGTTTGCAGTTGGCAGTCGTCAGTTTGCAGTAAAAACACTCCTCGCTCCCACCGCCCCGGTGTGAGCGAGAGTCAAACTTCCTTTTATTTGTCTTGCTGCATACTGCCAACTGCCAACTTTCATTGAAATGCCCTGGATCCAGATACATATCACTGCCGGCAAGAGTGACGCCCCCTTTCTCGAAGCGCTGCTGGAGGGGCTTGGCGCACTTTCCGTAACCCTCACCGACGCCGGTGACGAGCCCCAGCTGGAGCCGGCTCCGGGTGAAGAGAAGCTGTGGAGTGAGATCGTCATCACCGGGCTGTTTGATGCGACAACCGATCAACACAAGCTCAAGCAGGCTGTGCAGCAGGCTGCACGCTCTCAAGATATTCAACTGAAAATCAAGACTGAACTCCTGCAGGACCAACCCTGGGAGCGCGCCTGGATGGAGAACTTTCATCCGATGCGATTTGGCCAAAGACTCTGGGTCGTTCCGAGAGACCAGCAGCCGCCATCTGATGCGCAGGATGCTGTCACCATGATGCTTGATCCCGGCCTCGCCTTCGGCACCGGCACGCATGCGACAACGTCACTCTGCCTGCAGTGGCTGGATGGCGTTGATCTGCATGGACAATCAGTGATCGATTACGGCTGCGGTTCCGGAATTTTAGGCATTGCCGCACTGCTGCTGGGCGCAGAATCCGTGACGGGCATCGATCACGACCCCCAGGCGCTGATCGCCAGCAGGCAGAATGCCGATGAGAATGGCGTACTCAGCCGTCTGACACTGCTGCCTGCAGGAGAACCTGTCGGCAAGCCGTCCGACATCCTGCTCGCCAACATCCTCGCCAGCGTGCTGGTTGAACTGGCGCCGCTGCTCACGGAGGTGGTCAAACCCGGGGGCGAGATCGCCCTCTCCGGGATCCTGCATGACCAGGCGGAAATGGTTCAGCAGGCCTACCGTGAAAATTTCAAGCTTGATCCACCGCAGCAACTGGACGACTGGATCCTGATCACCGGCAAGCG
>JAIVTC010000071.1:0-5409 GCA_048629055.1 Candidatus Bathyarchaeota archaeon | reverse complement strand
CGGCGGGTGCAACAGCGTCTGCAGCGCGGTGATGATCCGGCAGAGGCGGATGTGAATGTGCTGAACAGACAACTGGCTACGAGAGATGGTTTCTCAGCAGAAGAGCAGCCCCATGTTGTCGTGGTCACTGATAGCCAAAATTTCCAGCTGTAACTCTCCCTCTCACAAGGGGAGAGGGTTGGGGTGAGGGCCAGTGTGAGAGTGGATTTCACGGCCGCCGCGGCGGCACATACGGAAACTCCCCCAGCAATTCCCGTCTCCACCAGTTGCCGGTTTCAGCGCGTTGCTCTGCAGTGGTGAAGTGATAGCGGAATGCCAGCACCCGAAAATAGCGGGGAGGTTTGTCAGCAAATGGATTATTGGCAAGCAGGGCCGTCACCTGGGGAGAGTTCTCCTCCAGCCGCTGCAGAAAGCGATCCAGCCAATAGAGTTGATCACTTCGCTGCGAGGGAACGAACCAGATCATCCAGTCCAGGCGAGGCTGGTAGGGTACGATGACTTCCGGTCGTTGGTGCAGTGCTTCGGGTTTATAGTGAAACTCATATGATCGCCACTCATCACCATTATAGCTCCCCTCGATCTGCAACTCCTGGCGCTCTACCTGCATGGTTGGAAAGACGTGGTAAACATTACCCAGTCCAAAATTGCGCACGCTCATTGCCACTTCACGCAGTGGCTGCGCCGTTACTCTACCTGTCGTCATCTCGAACATCCAGGTGAGGCTTGCCAGCATAATCAGCAGTGCGGCAGCAGCGCCGAACAGTTTTTTTGCCGGGCCGCTATCCGCTTTTCTGCCGGCAAGATTTTGCGGTATCAGGCGTGCTGGAACGACTTTTTTGACAATGCGGTCATCCAGCAGAAACAGGCAAAGCAGAATAGTGAGCAGGTTGATCCAGTTGTGATTGCTGGTGGCGATAATCAGCAGTTGAATCAGGATGGTGACTGCTGCGGCAAACAGCCGGAAACGCCGTGGCAGAAAAATAAAAAAGGGAACAATGATTTCAGCAAACAGCACCATTCCGGTGGCGCCCTGCAACATCCATTCGGGCAGTTGATGTGCATACCAGGCGCCTGCATGCGGCAGTGGCTGGGTCTCGAAGTAGCTATTGAGCGCTGTCAGGCTGCTCCACGAGGGATCATTGCTGAGCAGCTTGGAGATGCCCGAGAGAAAGCGCAGACGAAACAGCAGCCAGTGAAACAGAAAAATAGCCAGGTGATTTGGCCCCCTGGCGATCAGGATTGCTACAAAACCACTCTCCAGCAACAGCGTATCCCACTGGAAATTGAGAAACATCTGCCCTGCATGTGTCACAGAGAGGTAGAGAATAAACAGCAGTATCAGCGGCACAAGAGGGCGCCGTCCGAATAACAATATCACTGAAATCAGAGAGCCGGCAATTGCCGCACCCTGCAATGCAACATCACCGGCGTTGAACCAGAAAAGGGTGGGGTTGTGCCACCAGGCAAGATAACCGGAATGGTTGAATTCTACTTCCAGCCGCTCACCATAGGGAAGTATGCCGTGTGGTCCTGCAAGGCCTTCGATCTGAAAAACCAGTGAAGCAAAAGCGGCAAAATAGATCAGCGCCAGCAGTCTCAGAAACAACCAGCTGGTCAACAGCTGATCCTCTGCCGGTTCAAACAGTCTGGAGAGTGTTTGTACGGGTGTCATGGCGCATACAAAGTGTGATTGCTACTGAATCTGATTGTAGACCATCTGTTACAACTGACGTGATGATGTCAGCATCTTTTCCATCGTGGTCAGACGACCACTCCCACTTCTGAATCTGGCATTTGTCGTAGGAGCGGTCTTCTGGCCGCGGGTTATAAAGAACGGGAGACTTCCAACTCAGCTGTAGCCTGCAGCAATACTTTGATGTCCGCATCTTTTTGGCAGGCATTCTCGGAGAGGTAGCGACGCCATCTCCTGGCGCCAGGCTGCCCGTTGAAAAGCCCGATCATGTGACGCGTGATATGGTGCAGCCGGGTTCCGCGGGCCAGCTCCCTTTCGATATAGGGTGAGATTTCCTCAATCACATCGATGCGTTTGGAGAGTGGATTTTTCTCACCGAAAATCTGCCGATCAGCATCGGCCAGCATCCATGGATTATGGTAGATGGCGCGTCCGATCATCACACCATCGACCTGCTGCAGATGCTCTCCGGCCTCATCCAGCGTCATGATGCCGCCATTGATGACAATTTCGAGATGCGGGAAATCCTGCTTGATGCGGTAGACAGTCTCATAATGCAGAGGCGGTTTGTCACGATTCTCTTTAGGGCTGAGGCCCTGCAGCCAGGCCTTGCGGGCATGAATGATAAAGCAGCTGCATCCACTCTCAGCGACAGCGCCGACAAAATCGCACAGTTGTGCATAACTGTCCATCTCATCGATGCCGATGCGGTGCTTGATGGTGATTGGAATGGAAGCAACATCAAGCATCGCCTTGATGCAGTCTGCTACCAGTTGCGGGCTTGCCATCAGGCAGGCGCCGAACATCCCGGACTGAACCCGGTCAGAGGGACAGCCCACATTCAGGTTGACCTCGTCATAGCCGTACTCTTCGGCGATTCTCGTGCAGGAAGCCAGCTCCCGGGGAACACTGCCGCCAAGTTGCAGTGCAACGGGGTGCTCAGCCGCGTCAAAATGCAAATGACGCTCTACATCACCATGCATGATCGCGCCGGTGGTCACCATCTCCGTGTACAACAAGGTGTGCCGGCTTAGCAGCCGCAGAAAATAGCGGCAGTGACGGTCGGTCCAGTCAAGCATCGGCGCAACTGAAAGAGGTCTGTGAACCATATTGCGTAGTATAGGAGAGTTATTGTTGTTCATTAGTGCTACACGGGTAGTGCTAAACAAAAAGCCCCGAACAGTGCCGGGGCTTTTTGTTTGCCGAAGTTGCTTCCGGCCCTGGTCAGGGTGTTTACTTCGCGGCTTCGCGCTCCTTGACCTCCTTGATGATCTCTTCCGATATATTTTTCGGGCAGGGGAGGTAGTGCGAGAATTCCATGGAGAACTGCCCGCGACCGGAGGTCATGGTGCGTAGATCGCCGATGTAGCCGAACATTTCGCTGAGTGCGACATCCGCCTTGATGCGTACGCCGCCGCCGGAACTCGGCTCCTGGGACTTGATCATGCCGCGACGACGGTTCAGGTCGCCGATAACGTCTCCCACGTGGTCTTCGGGGGTGAAGACGTCAACCTTCATGATCGGTTCGATCAGCTGGGGTCCAGCCTTGGGAACCGATTGACGGTATGCGCTCTTGGCGGCGATCTCAAAGGCGATCGCAGAAGAGTCAACAGGGTGGAATCCACCATCGACGAGGGTGATTTTTACGTCAAGCAGCGGAAAGCCGGCGAGGGTGCCCACTACCATGCTTTTTGCAAAACCTTTCTCAATCGCAGGCCAGAATTCACGCGGTACGTTGCCGCCGGTCACCTTCGATTCGAACTCGAAGCCACTGCCGGGCTCGCCGGGCTCCATGATGTAGTCGATTTTGCCGAACTGGCCGGAACCACCCGTCTGCTTCTTGTGTGTGTAGCTATCCTCGATCTTCTGCGTGATGGTCTCGCGGTAGGCAACCTGGGGTTTGCCCACTTCGACTTCGACGCCATGGGTGCGCTTGAGGATATCGACCTTGATATCGAGGTGCAGTTCGCCCATCCCCTTGATGATGGTCTCGCCGCTGTCCTCATCGGTTTCAACGCGGAAAGAGGGGTCTTCCTTGATCATCTTGCCTAAAGCAATGCCCATCTTCTCGGAAGCATCCTTATCCTTTGGCGTGATGGCGATGGAGATAACCGGATCCGGGAATACCATCGGCTCCAGTGTGGCCGGATTTTTGGGATCGCACAGGGTGTGGCCCGTTTGTACGTTTTTCATGCCGACGATGGCGATGATGTCGCCCGCCTGCGCTGAGTCCAGCTCTTTACGCGAATCTGCATGCATCTCGACGATGCGGCCGATGCGCTCGGTCTTGCCGGTAAAGGTATTGAGCACCGTCATCCCTTTTTCCAGCTTTCCTGAGTAGATGCGGGTAAAGGTGAGGGCGCCAAAACGGTCATCCATGATTTTGAAAGCCAGCGCGCGCAGTGGGCGGTCAACGTCGACGATGGCGAACTCGCCGGTCTCGTTGCCTTCCATATCGACTTCAGGCTGTGGCTTGACTTCTGCCGGGCTCGGCAGGTAATCGACAACTGCATCCAGAATCAGTTGCACGCCCTTGTTCTTGAACGCAGAGCCGCAGTAGGTTGGGAAAAAATCCAGCGCGATGGTGCCTTTGCGGATGCAGCGCTTGACATCTTCAATGGAGGGCTCTTCACCATCCAGGTAGGCTTCCATGAGGTCGTCATCCTGTTCGAGCGCCATCTCAACCAGTTTTTCGCGATACTCTTCAACGCGATCTGCCATGTCGGCAGGCGGCTCTTCGATCCTGTACTTGGAGGGATCACCGGAGTCGTCCCAGATCCATGCTTTACGCGTGAGCAGATCGACAACACCGATAAAGTCGTCCTCGATGCCGATCGGCAGCACCATCACCAGCGGGTTGGCTCCCAGCACCTTTTCGATCTGATCAACGACGCGATAGAAGTCGGCACCCACACGGTCCAGCTTGTTGACCAGGATGATGCGTGCAACTTCGGAGTCGTTGGCGTAGCGCCAGTTGGTTTCAGACTGTGGCTCAACACCACCTGAACCACAGAAGACACCGACGCCGCCGTCCAGCACTTTCAGAGAGCGGTAGACTTCAATGGTGAAGTCAACGTGTCCGGGAGTGTCGATGATGTTGAGCTGATGCCCTTTCCATTTGCAGGTGGTCGCGGCAGACTGAATAGTAATTCCACGCTCACGCTCCTGATCCATGAAGTCCGTGGTAGCTTCGCCATCATGTACTTCGCCAATTTTATGGATCTTGCCGGTGAGACTTAAAATACGTTCTGTGGTTGTGGTTTTACCGGCATCAACATGGGCAAAGATGCCAATGTTCCGATAGAGGGAAAGGTCAGCCATTTTGTTCTCGAATGTTTAGGTTTAGATGTGAAAAGATGTCGGCCAGGGTAGTTTGCCCTGACAGGCGAATTAAAATAGCTGGACATTCTACCACAGAGTGGAAACAAAGTTGGCAGTCTTCAGGAAAAGAAAGTTTGCAGTTGTCAGTGTACAGTTTGCAGCAAAAATAACAAAAAACAGTTACAAATTGCAGCTAAAAGAAAGTTTGCAGTTGGCAGTATGCAGTTTGCAGTAAAAACAAAAAAATTACTGATTACAGTAAAGAATGTTTGCAATAGGTAATGACTTGATTAGACTTTTGCCAACTGCCAACTGCCAACTGCCAACTGCCAACTGCCAACTGCCAACTGCCAACTGCCAACTGCCAACTGCCAACTGCCAACTGCCAACTGCCA
>JAIVTC010000070.1:0-3773 GCA_048629055.1 Candidatus Bathyarchaeota archaeon | reverse complement strand
TGATATCAGCGCCTGTACGAACTGCCTCAGCCATCTCTGCTGAGAGTTCAAAACGCAGAAAGTGCACCGCCGATGTCTTCTCCTCGTCTGCGCGCTCGAGGTCTTCATCGGCAATGGCGTAGACCGGATCAAAACCCTCTACCTGCATCCACACCTGCTGCTCGATGCCGACCATCTGCGTCAATGCCTGCTGACGCTCTTCGACATCGGTATATTCGATCATGAATGTTGCCTTCCAGTTGCTGCCATCCGGAACCAGGGGATTATAGGTATCCAACTCCTCCTGGATGGCATCTGCTTCAAAGATGCGTTCAACGCGCAGCATCTCCTGAATCTGATACTGCATGGTCAGGCGGTCTTCGAAGTAGAGGGTCGCATGCGGGCCAATGTGCAGCTGGCGGTTTTTTTTATGCTGCATCACAGTTGCACGCATCTCTGTGCGCCGCTCGGCATACTGCTCCAGTGAATAGAGATCGTCTCTTGTTAATAGCGTCATAGTTAAGTAACCTCTAAATAAGTCCATGGAATGGGGTTCGTGGAAAGGGCAATCTGGATGCGCCTCGCAAGGGATGAGGCATTTATTAAAATACCAATTCGTTTTCTTTTTGCTCGTATTTTTCGATGCCATGTAGGATGCTGCTGAGCTTGCGAAGCGCATCGGTCGCGTGAATTCTCGATCGATGCGCTTCGTTCCTCAGCAGCATCCTACGCATTGTGACATGTACGGAGTTATCGAGATATTACGATTAGAGCTCTTAAATTCCGTATGCTTTGCGAATCAGGGTCATCGGGTGCATCGCTTCAGTACCGTCATCGAGTCCATGGGCAATCTGCCTGCCCGCCATGATGCAGTCGCTGGTGAGGTAGTCCGCTTCAAACTTGCGCACCCTGTTGACGACGGGACGGGCGATTTTCATCGAGATCTCATGAAATTCCACTTTGACGGCATAGGTTCCGTCATGCCCCGAGCAGCGCTCGATGGTCTCGATTTCGGTATCCGGGATCAATTGCAATAGATCGCGGGTCTTGAGGCCGATCTTCTGTACGCGCTGATGGCAGGCGACCTGGTAGGCGACTCTGCCCAGCGGATTTTTAAAATCTGTTTTTAGCAAATCATGCTTGTGGCGCAGCATCAGGTACTCAAAAGGATCGAAAATTGCCTGCTGCACCTTGATGACATCCGCATCATCGGGAAACATCAGCGGCAGTTCCTGCCTGAACATCAGGGCGCACGAGGGGATGGGGGCAACAATATCCCAGCCTTCATCAACCAGTTTTGCCAGTACCGGGATATTGGCCTCCTTGGCCCGCTCCACGGCCTCGAGATCACCCAGTTCAAGTTTCGGCATGCCGCAGCACTGCTCTTTCGGAGCCAGTGTCACGGGAATATCATTGTGTTCAAACACCGCCTTGAGGTCTTCCCCCATGCGGGGATCATTGCGATTTCCGTAACAGGTGGCAAACAGCGCTACGCGACCGGTTGTCTTGCCCGCAGGCTTTGCGTTCTCTCCGCTATCAGGGGTAATGCGTTGACGCATGCTCTTGCTGTAGTATTTCGGCAATACCGCATCCGCGCTGACACCGAGAGTGCTTTGCAGAACCTTGCGAAATCCGCCATTTGCATTGGCTGCGTTGACCATCGTTGAAACCACGGGGATGCTCGCCAGTTTACCGACGCTATCGGTACTGCTGAGCACCTTGTCACGCAGTGAAGCGCCCTGCTGTTTGAATTTCAGAGCCTTGGCGCGCAGCATCAGGTGTGGAAAATCGACATTCCATTCATGCGGCGGCACGTAGGGGCATTTGGTCAGATAACAGAGGTCGCACAGGTAACAGTGATCAACGACGCTCCAGTAATCCTCCTTGGCGACGCCGTCGACTTCCATGGTATCGGACTCATCGACGAGATCAAACAGCGTTGGAAACGCGTGGCACAGGCTGACGCACCGGCGGCATCCATGACAGATATCGAAGACTCTCTCCAGTTCATTAAAGAGGTTCTCCTGATCATAGAATTCAGGCTGTTGCCAATTGAGAGGATGGCGTGTAGGCGCCTCGAGGCTGCCTTCGCGAACTGTCGCCATGGCGAACTCCTTATGAAAATATTCGCTCCCGCAGGGAGCGTTTGTGAACCTGGTATTTCAGCAAAAGCAGGAAAAACCGGAGAGGGGGTTGAATAGCAGAGCGTTCAGAAGCGATATGGGTCGTCATTCCGGCGAATGCCGGAATCCAGTAAATGAGTAGAAACACCGGATCCCTGCCTTCGCAGGAATGACGCAGCTTTACACAAGAGTGCGCTTCTGAACGCCGATCAGCTAGTCGTCCAGAGAGTCCAGCGCTTTCTGGAAACGATTGGCGTGCGAGCGCTCGGCTTTAGCCAGAGTCTCAAACCAGTCGGCGATCTCGTCAAAACCTTCATCACGGGCGGTTTTCGCCATACCGGGATACATGTCGGTATATTCGTGAGTTTCGCCGGCGATTGCTGCTTTCAGGTTGTCGCTGCTACCGCCGATAGGCAGGCCGGTTGCAGGATCACCCACCTCTTCAAGATACTCGAGATGGCCGTGCGCATGGCCTGTTTCGCCTTCGGCTGTTGAGCGGAAGACTGCAGCAACATCGTTGTAACCTTCGACGTCTGCTTTTGCAGCAAAGTAGAGATAGCGGCGATTGGCCTGGGACTCCCCGGCAAATGCATCTTTCAGGCTGGTTTCAGTTTTTGAACCTTTGAGTGACATATGGTTTCCTCCATTAATGAGTAGATTCATCCAGAAGTAAGAGATGATGCATTTATTAAAGCACAAAACTCGCCTCATCCCTAACTGGATGAAACAGAGTCTAATCGAGGAATCACAAATAGCAAAGTTAATTGTAACAACCACGCCAATAGCAGTTTGCTATTAAGGAAGTTCTGATCGAATCGCTGCGCGCTTCAATCAGAACTTCCTTACAAGTTTTTCTATGGGGGAAGGGACATATATCAATGGCTTACGATCCATTTCATGTTGCCCCTTCCCCCAAACCCCCATCCTTTCGATTTATTCAGAGGTCCCTTAACCCACACCGGGAACTGGAACAGCTGCTCAGGGAGTGAACGGGGCAAATTGAAAGGGAGAATAATTTCAGGATAGGCAAAAAAAAGACCAGCCCGGAAAAATCCGGGCTGGTCTTCACTGAAGACCAATCAATTCAATGATCAGTCAGAGCACACTTACCGTACTGGTAATGGCGCTAACGGAGCAGGCGCCGCCGGTGCTTGAGGCACTGCGTAGGGCGCAGGCGCCGGAGCATAACCACCACCGTAAGGAGCAGGAGGGGGATAGCCACCCATGCCCATGGGAGGGCCGTAAGGACCGCCATAGCCACCCATGCCCATGGGAGGGCCGTAAGGACCGCCACCATAACCACCGTATGGACCGCCATAGCCACCACCACCCCAAGGGCCGCCACCGCCATAACGGCCGCCGCCATAACGCCAGTAGTCGTCATCGTCGTCGTCGAAGAAGTCCTCCATCTCGTCCATCCAGTATCTGGGATCCCACTCATCATACTCGTCGTCCCAGTAACCACCACCCCATCTGTCGTTATCATTACTCCAGAAGGCCGAGGCGCTGGATGCCGCCGCAACCGTGATTGCAGCAAAAATTGCTAGTGCAACATGTTTTTTCATCATCGTTCTCCCACGCAAGAAATTCAGGTTTGTTGAAATGTGCTACTAAGTATATACCAGAATAGAGATTATCTATAGAAGTATTTCACCTATTAATTATATAGCA
>JAIVTC010000069.1:0-4639 GCA_048629055.1 Candidatus Bathyarchaeota archaeon | reverse complement strand
AACCACTGGCGGGCCATGCTCTTTCGCGGATGCAGCAGTCACTTGAAGCGAACTGGCTCAGATGCAGGCGTATGGCGGAGTCCATGTGGCTGCAACTTCAGGGAATCGGCATACTGCCGACCATTCGTCCCCGCGATCTGACTCTGGATAATATGTCGCAATTGAAGCGTTATATCGCGCTCAATCAACAGATATTGCGACTGCGTGGCGGCAAACCTATCGATCTGCTAATTGAAGGTAATGAGACGCTCTCATTGCGGCACGATGATGTAATGCTGGAGTCGGCAACCACCTCTTTTCAGATCCATCTGCAGATTGAGGCTGAGTTGGCTGGACGCTACTACAATGCCGCCAAGATCGCCTCTGCCGCCATTGTCGCTGTCAGCGCCAACTCTCCCTTCCTGTTTGGCAAACAGTTGTGGGAAGAGACGCGCATCCCGCTGTTTGAACAGGCGGTTTCTGTCGGTGCCTCTGACAGAACCAACAGGGTCTCTTTCGGCTTCAGATATATCGAAAAGAGTATTTTCGAGGTATTTGATTCCAACCTGGAGCGTTACCCGGTACTGCTGCCGATGCTCTCTGATGATGATCCATACTCTCTTTCACATTTGCGCCTGCATAACGGCACGATCTGGCGCTGGAATCGCCCGCTGGTTGGGTTCAACGCTGACGGCCAACCGCATATTCGCATCGAGCACCGCGTGGTTCCGGCTGGTCCCACGCATGTGGATCAGTTTGCCAATGCGGCATTTTTTTACGGGCTGGTGACAGCTTTCGCGAATGCGAACATAGCACCTGAAGAGCGACTCCCTTTTTCGGCCTGCAGATCCAACTTTTACCGCGCCGCTAAAGAGGGTATGCATGCAGAGGTCGAGTGGCTCGATGGCGAGCGAGGCAGCCTCAAAACCCTGTGTCTCGATGTGCTGCTTGACCAGGCTCAAGAGGGACTCGCTCTGGCTGGCATTGATCATCATGAGGCGGCATACTATCTGGATGTGATCCGCCAGCGCCTGCAAAGCGGCCAGACAGGTGCAGCCTGGCAGAAAAAGTGGGTCGATCGCCATGGGCCGCAGTGGCGGGATCTGACGCTCTCTTATGCAGAGCATCAGCAATCTGCCCAGCCTGTACATCGCTGGAGTTTGTGATGCTCAATGAACTCAATCAAATTCCACACGGGTTGCTTGACCTGCAGGCGCATCAGCTGGCTGATGCGCTCCAGGGTCCGACACTGATCACCCTGCAGGGGATACGTGAACCGGCACTATTTGTTTCGGTGCTGCTGCATGGCAATGAGACTACAGGATGGGAAGCAGTGCGCAGGCTGCTGCAGAACTATACTCCGGGAGGGGGTGAGCGGCCGTTGCCGCGCACTCTGGTGCTTTTTATCGGCAATGTGGATGCTGCCCGCCATCAGCTGCGCCGCATGGATGGTCAGCCGGACTATAACCGCACCTGGCCGGGCGGGGAGATGGATGCTTCTGCAGAGACGCGATTGATGGATCAGGTCACGGCACGCATGCGCCAGCGCGGGCTGTTTGCCAGCATCGATATCCACAACAACACCGGGCTGAATCCACACTATGCCTGCATCAATGTGGTGGGAAACTCCTTTCTGCGGCTGGCAACGCTCTTCAGCAGGCTGGTGATCTACTTTATCCGGCCGCGGGGTGTGCAGTCGCTGGCCTTCTCGGAATTCTCTCCATCAGTGACCATCGAGTGCGGCAAGGTGGGTGATGAAACAGGCATCAGGCATACACAGGAGTTTGTCGAGGCTTGCCTGCATCTGCAGTACCTTCCCAATGAAACGCTCTCCCATACGGAGGTGGATCTGTTTCATACGGTTGCCACTGTCAAGATTCCTGCGCATATTGAGTTTGGTTTTGGCGAGCATCATCTGCTGGGGCTCGATCCACAGCTGGAGCGCTTCAACTTCAGCGAATTGTCTGCGGGAACTCACTGGGGGGATGTGTTAGGTGAGGAGATGCCCTTCGTGGTGACAAATGAGAGTGGAGAGATTGTCACATCAGATTTTTTTGAACTGCAGCAGGGCAGACTGGTTAATCGTCTCCCGGTGATGCCCTCCATGTTGACCAGGGATGAACGCGTGATACGCCAGGACTGTCTCTGCTACCTGATGGAGCGCTATAGATAAATATCCAATGATACCCGTTGCAATTATACATACGCCATTCAAGGAGAAGTTCGGGATTCCTCGCCAGCCTGGCGTGGTCAGCGCTGCTCGCGGGGTGATCGAGCTGATCGCTCCATATAATCGGCCTGAGATGCTCAACGGGCTGGAAGCCTTTTCCCATGTGTGGATTATCTGGCAGTTCCATGCTGTTCCGGATGGCCAGTGGAGGCCGACGGTGCGCCCCCCGCGTCTTGGCGGCAACAAGCGGGTAGGGGTGTTTGCCAGCCGCTCACCCTTTCGTCCCAATCCGATCGGGCTCTCTGTCGTCAAACTCGATGCGATCGAGGGGAACCGCATCATGGTCAGCGGCGTGGATCTGATGGACGCTACACCGATACTCGATATCAAGCCCTATGTCCCCTATTCAGACTGCATCCCCGAGGCGACGCAGGGGTTTGCCAAGGGTGCGCCCGCTCCTTGTTTGCATGTGGAATTTTCTGCAAACGCAGAGTCA
Source organism: Candidatus Bathyarchaeota archaeon (assembly GCA_048629055.1). Classification (GTDB taxonomy): domain Bacteria; phylum Pseudomonadota; class Gammaproteobacteria; order Chromatiales; family Chromatiaceae; genus Sva-25. The sequence goes on along the minus strand of JAIVTC010000069.1, from coordinate 1,994 downwards.
CAACTGCAGCAACATGAAAATGCTGAAGAGTTGCGCCAACTGATCATCGGTTTACTGCAAATCGATCCGCGCCCGGCCTATAAACAGCATCAGGATGGAGAATATGGCTTTCGCCTGCATGATTTCGACCTGCGCTGGTCGGTGTCAGCGGATCAGCAGGTTGAAGTATTGAGTCTGGATAAACAGCAAAGTTCATAGGATGTGCTGAGCTTGCGAAGCTTCCGCGTCTGCCGTATATGGATGTACAAATGCCGTGAGCGCAAGGACGCGCAGGAACGGCCTGCTCACGCCCCTGACCTGCGTCCATGCAGGCCAAGCGCATCGATGCAGAGTTTTCAGTTGACAGAAAAAATAAAGTTGGCAGTCGTCAGTTAGCAGTATGCAGCAAAAGAAAAAAAGTACTATCGTCATTGCGAGGAGCCTCAGCGACGCGGCAATCTTCCTTTGCTGCGAACTGCCAACTGAGGGATGAGGCATTTATTAAAATACCAATCTCGCTTGTCTTTTTGCTCGTGGTTTTCGCCGCCACTTTGGTTACATAGTTCACTATGCGCCCGACGTGGCAACAAAAACCACAAACAAAAATCCTGCACATCTTGGTACTTGAATTTCTGCCTCATCCCTGAAGACTGCAAACTTCTTGTGGTTTCCCTTGAAACAAAATGCAGACCCGTGGGTCTTTATCCTTTAATATCCCACTGTTGAAACTTACTGGTTGGAAGAGCATGCGAAAAAGAGGTTATCCATTGTTTGCAGCGATGTCTGCGTTGCTGATGTTCCCGACTTTGGCGAGTGCACAGGAGGTGCATGAATTTATGCTGGACAATGGCATGAAACTGCTGGTCAAGGAGGATCATCGCGCTCCCATTGCGGTCTCGCAGATATGGTACAAGGTCGGCTCCAGTTATGAACCTGAAGGGATAACCGGAGTCTCGCATGTGCTCGAGCATATGATGTTCAAGGGCACAAAAAAACATGGGCCAAATGAGTTCTCCCACATCATCTCTGAAAATGGCGGGCGTGAGAATGCATTCACCGGTCCGGACTATACCGCCTATTTCCAGACCATCTCATCCGACCGATTGGATGTCGCTTTTGAACTCGAAGCAGATCGCATGCGCAACTTGCTGCTCGATCCTAAGGAGTTCAAGAAAGAGGTTCAGGTGGTCATCGAGGAACGCCGCATGCGCACTGATGACAAACCCACATCGCTGACATACGAACAGTTCCAGGCGGTTGCTTATCGTGTGCTTCCCTATCGTCATCCCATCATTGGCTGGCGCTCTGATCTTGAGAACCTGGCTATCGAGGATTTGCAGGAGTGGTATTCCCGCTGGTATGCCCCCAACAATGCCACCCTGGTCGTTGTGGGGGATGTTGACCCGCAAAAGATCAAGACAATGGTCGACGCCACTTTTGGAAAAATTCCCAGGCAGCCATTGCGTCCTGTCAAACCCTCTGTCGAGCCTGCGCAGCAAGGCGTGGTGCGCCTGCAAGTCAAGGCGCCTGCGCGACAACCCTATCTGTTGATGGGCTACAAGACCCCGACGATTGCGACGGCAGAGAAGGAGAAGCAGTGGGAGCCCTATGCTCTGGAGATCCTTGCGGCGATTCTTGACGGCGGCCAGAGCGCCAGGTTCAGCCGCGAACTGGTGCGTGGTTCGCGTGTCGCAGCCACCGCCGGACTCGGCTATAACATGCATGCGCGCCTCTCCACCATGATGATTTTTGAAGGAATTCCGGGCGAGGGCAGGGAGATCACGGCGCTTGAAGAGGCGCTCCTCTCCGAGGTCGAGAAATTGAAAAATGAACTGGTCGACGAGTCAGAGTTGAAACGTGTGATCACCCAGACTGTCGCATCGAAGGTCTATGAGCGGGATTCTCTCTTCTACCAGGCAATGCAGTTGGGGACGCTGGAGACCGTTGGTCTTGACTGGCGTATGAGTGACACTGAAATCGATAAACTCAAGGCAGTAACCCCGCAGCAGATCCAG
>JAIVTC010000068.1:0-4646 GCA_048629055.1 Candidatus Bathyarchaeota archaeon | reverse complement strand
CATCACCTTTCGAAAAATCCGCATTACCATCCTGCTGCTGATCCTGGCAGGAGTCGCCCTCAACACCTGGCTGGGAATCAAGCGCACTACCGACTGGGATCACCCGTTATGGATTGTCATCTATCCGCTCAATGGCGACGGCAGTCAACTCAGCGCCGATCGCATCGGCAAACTTGATGTCAGGGATTTCACCCCCATTAGCCACTTTATGCAGCGTGAGGCAAAACGCCATGGCGTTGCCATCAAGCGTCCCATTGCGCTGCACCTGGCCGACGAGGTGACGATACCGCCCCCGGCAACGCCCGCTGTCGATGAAAATCCATTGCTGATCGCCCTGTGGAGCCTGAAGATGCGCTGGTGGGCCTGGCGGGCCGACACTTATCAGGGCCCGCCCCCGGATATCCGGCTCTTTATCGAGTATTTCGCACATGGCGATCAACAGGGAACGCTTGAAAATTCGTTTGGACTGCAGAAGAGCCGCATCAGCATCTCACGCGTGTTTGCCGCACATAGCATGCATTCGCGAAATCTTGTAGTGATGACGCATGAACTGCTGCACACCCTGGGAGCCAGCGACAAGTATGACTATGCAACCCTGCTGGCGCAGTATCCGCAGGGTTTTGCCGATCCCGACAAGGACCCGCTCTACCCGCAAAGCAGGGCTGAAATCATGGCCGGGCGAATTCCGTTGAGTGACAACAGGGTAAAGATGCCCGCCTCATTGAAGAGCTGCATGGTTGGACCAGTGACAGCGAAAGAGATCGGCTGGTGATCTGAATCAATCGCTTGATCGCGGTCGGCCGAAAAATGCTCCTGCATATCCGGCACTTCCGCCATCCCTGGCGGCCGGAAGACCGCTCCTACATTTATGTCACACCACCTGGCTGCAGGGTGAAGAGAAATGCAGCGCCGCCGCCAGTTGAAGTCCCAATGCGGATCTGCTGCCGGTGCATTTCGATAATCTTTTTCACGATCGCCAGACCGAGTCCCGCGTGGTCATCGCTGCGGCTTGTATTCTCCGCACGATAAAAGTGATCGAATACCCTTGAGCGTTGTGACTTCGGGATTCCCGGGCCGCTGTCTGAGACGCTGATCACGACCTGCTTGCCGCCTCCGGCAACGTTGATCCTTATCTCTCCCGCAGGCGGCGTATGCTGCAGGGCATTGTCGATCAGATTATCCAGCAGCGACTCGACCAGGCCGATATCGGCAATCACATGCAGGTTCCCGGCGCCCTCCTCGACAGAGAGTATGATCTCCTGCTGCTGCGCCCTGATGCTGAACTTGTTGACAACATCGTAAACCAGTTCGAGGATTGAAAAATCTTCAACTTGCAGCTCTCTCTCATTGGCCTCCAGCCGCGCATACTCAAACAGCTGCTCGATCTGCTTCTGCAGCCGATGCGTCTGCTTCAAAGCGATGCCCAGGTAGTGGCCGAGTTGCTCATCATTGAGCTGTTGCTGTTTGAGCATCACAGTTTCAAGGTAGCCCTGTATCGACGCCAGCGGAGTGCGCAGGTCATGGGAGATGCTGGCGAACATCTGCCGCCGCGCCTGATCGTTGTGTTTCAGTTTTGACCATTGGCGCGCAATATGACGGCTCATCTGCGCAATCTGCGCTTCCAGTCGATCGATCTCATCCCCCTGCATGGAGGAATTTTCATGAAACAGATCCGCAGTGTGAAAGTCAGACTCTGCGAAAGTTGTAACCCGCTGCTGCAGTGAGTTCAGCCGCCGCGTGAGGCGGTTAAAAATGAACAATCCGGTCAGCAAGCCCAGCAGCAGGCTGCCCGCCAGAGCCGCGCCGCCCAGCACCAGCAGATAGCGCTGACTCTGCAGTTGATAGGCTGCCGCATACTCCTCTCCCTGCAGCACCACGTAGAGATAGCCCTGTGCATGAGCGGCATCAGGTATCGGCGTAACCGAAAAAGGCTTCTGCCGCTCATGGGAACGTGGATCATCACCCAGCAGCGGAAACATCGGCTTGCCATCGAGAAACGCGTGAATGGAATCCAGGCTGACGCTGTTGCGCTTGACCACGCCGGGATCTGCTGAATAGGAGAGTATCTTTCCCTGCAAATCAAGATAGTAGATCTCGATCGCCGGGTTGATCACCATGTATTGCATAAAGGTATGCTTCATCGCCTCGTGATCGATGCTGCCGTCATGCACGATACGCTGATCCTGCACCAAACCCGCCGCCAGGTTGCGGTTGAGCTGCTGCTGGACTTTCTGATCGAGCCGGTCGAGCATCACCAAAGAGATGAGCATGTAGAGCAGACCAACGCCGATCAAAACGAGGCTCAATGCCAGCGCCAGCTTGGCATAGAGCGACTGGAAGACGCTCCTGAACCACCTCATTGCGGTTCTGCCATAAAACGGTAACCGACGCCCCAGGCGGTTTTGATATAGCTGGGTTTTGCCGGATCAGGCTCGAGCTTGCCACGCAGCCGGTTGATGTGCGAATTCACCGTATGTTCATAGCCCTCGTGGTTGTAGCCCCAGACCTGCTCCAGCAACTGCATGCGGCTGAAGACCTCGCCGGGATGGGAGGCAAAATAGAGCAGCAGGTCAAACTCCTTCGGCGTCAGCTCCAGCAGCTTGCCGTCACGCACAACTTCGCGGCGCCCGGTGTCGATCTGCAATCCCTTGAAGAGATATTTTTTCGACCCGGTCACTGCGTTCATCGCATCGGTGCGGCGCAGCAGCGCCTTGACCCGCGCCAGCAACTCCAACAGGCTGAACGGCTTGGTCAAATAGTCATCCGCGCCGAGCTCCAGTCCCAGCACCCGATCCATTTCGGATGACCTGGCTGTCAGCATCAGAATCGGCGTATAGCTGCTTCCCTGTGCACGGATACGCTTGCACACCTCGAGCCCGTCCATCAGCGGCAGCATCAGATCCAGAATCACCACATCGAACTGTTGCTGCCGGTAACTCTTCCACCCCGCTTCACCATCGTGACAAACCATGGTCTCATGACCGAGATCCGCCAGATGCAGACGAATCAATTCGGCAATGTCTTCGTCATCTTCGATGATCAGTATCTGCTTGTTCATTCAGAAAGTGTCTCTTGTTCGATAACTCATGATAATGCAGAACAGTATTACGTGTATCACGAAACCATAACAATCCGGATTGCCGCGTCGTGCCACTCCTCGCAATGACAAGTGCGCCTTATGGCTGGTGCAATGCGCTGCGCTTATTGCGCACCACACTATGATTATTTACTTTAATTATACCTCACTTCTAATTGTTTATTATGGGTTTTAATAAATAATGAACTTTTTTGACGCCTCTACAACCTCAGCTATCTTGCAATAATTCCCGTCTCAGGCTGTCTATACTTAGAGAGAGGATGCCTGAACAAGAAGAAAATCAGAGTCATCCGCCTGAGGAGGAGATCTATGACTACGACCATTGTTATCATCAGTCTCATCGCCTTTTACTGGTTTCTAGCCTATCGCGAAGCCGCTCTGCAATGGTGGGTAATCAGCACCACCTTCGTGGTCGCCATGCTGATTGCCGGACAGCTGCTATCGCCTGCCGCTGTTGCTGTCATCAGCATCGGCGCTTTCCTGTTTCTGATCGTATGGGGCGCCAGACCGGTGCGCCGGCGCCTGATCAGCGCACCGCTGCTGCGGCAGTTTCGCAAGGTTCTTCCACCACTTTCGACGACCGAACAGCAGGCGCTGGATGCAGGCACTGTGTGGTGGGATGGTGAACTCTTCTCCGGCAGGCCCGACTGGCAGCAGCTGCTCTCCATACCACCAGCAACGCTCTCCGCAGAAGAGCAGGCCTTTATGGATGGCCCGCTGGAGACCCTCTGCAACTTGATAAATGACTGGAAGATTACGCATGAAGACCATGATTTATCTGTAGAAGTTTGGGATTACATTAAGCAGAAACGCTTTTTCGGCATGATTATTCCAAAAGAGTACGGCGGCCTGGAATTTTCAGCATTCGCCCACTCCCAGGTGGTGATGAAACTCGCCAGCCGCAGCATCACTGTTGCAGTGACCGTGATGGTTCCAAATTCCCTGGGGCCGGGGAAACTGCTGCTTCACTACGGCACGAAAGAACAAAAGCAGCGCTATCTGCCAAAGCTTGCAGCAGGTGAGGAGATACCCTGTTTTGCCCTCACCGGCCCGAAAGCGGGTTCTGATGCAGGCTCCCTAGCAGACACAGGAGTCGTCTGTCACGGAACCTGGAACGGCAAACAGACCCTTGGGGTGCGACTGAATTGGGAGAAGCGTTATATTACGCTGGGACCAGTTGCCACCATCATCGGCCTCGCCTTCAAGCTCTATGATCCCGACCACCTTCTCGGCGACGCTGAGTCACGCGGCATCACTGTGGCGCTGATCCCCAGGGAGACTCCCGGGGTCGAGATCGGAGAGCGTCACATCCCGCTGGACATTCCATTCCAGAATGGCCCCAAGCGCGGCCACGATGTGTTTGTACCACTGGAGCAGATCATTGGCGGGAAAGATGGCATCGGCCAGGGTTGGAAAATGCTGGTCGAATCGCTGGCTGAAGGCCGCGGCATCTCCCTGCCCTCGCTGGCGACAGGCGCAGCAAAATCCGCTGCACGCTATAGCGGCGCCTATGCCCGCATTCGCCGTCAATTCAACCTGCCGATCGGCA
>JAIVTC010000067.1:0-10350 GCA_048629055.1 Candidatus Bathyarchaeota archaeon | reverse complement strand
CAGCACTGAGCAACATCACGATAACGACTACTAAAACGACTGCTTCCATTTTTTATGACTCCTCGCCCTGCTCTTTAGTACGCCACGGCTTGATGCCGCTGATTTTGGCGGCACGTGCAATGATCGATGCTGCAACCGGGTTGGTAAACAGCAGGAAACCGGCAATCACCAGCAGTTTTGGCCACCAGGTCGGGTGCAGGAACGCGATTCCGAGCAGCACGGAGAGGGAACCCAGGGTCACTGCCTTGGTTCCTGCATGGATGCGGTTATAGACATCCGGCATGCGCAGCAATCCCAAACCGCCGAGAGCGATAAACACAGCGCCGATCACGAGGAAGATATCACCGACAATATTCATTCTTGATTCCCCTCGATAGCACGCGCAATCGCCACTGTACCGACGAATGCGAGGGTCCCGTAGACCAGCGCGATATCGAGATAGATGGGATTATTGAAGTAGGCAGCCATGCCCGCCAGCCCGGCTGTGGTAATCACCGAGAGTGTATCCGCAGCAACCACACGGTCAGGCGTCGTCGGCCCCAGAAACAGGCGAATTGCACTGAACCCCATGCCGACAAGGATAAGTGCGATAGCAATAAATTCAAGAGTAGAAATGGTCATAGCAAAAACCGTTTGATGTGCCGCTCGAAGGAGGCGGCGATGGCATCCGTTGCCTGCTTCGCATCTGTTCCCGGCGGACAGTAGACCCAGTGAACAAGGATGGTGTCGCCTGTCACATCGACACTCAAGGTGCCCGGTGTCAGTGTAATGGAGTTGGCCAGCAGCATGCGGCCAAGCGGAGACTCAAGGGTGGTCTTGATCTCGACCATCTCCGGGCGAATCGGCAGCGAAGGCGTCAGCACACGCATAGCCAGTTCAAAGTTGGCCTTGATCAGCTCTTTGAAAAAATGCACCAGGTAGAGCAGCACATAGAGTGGAGCCATAAAACTGAACTTGATGCCGCTGTAGATGGTAAAGCGGGAACCAAACAGCAGGGTAATCATCAATGAGACAAAAGCGCCAAGAGCCACCTCCTCCCATGCCAGGCTGCCGCTCAGCAGCATCCACAGCAGCAGCGAGATGCTGAAGACAAAAGCGTAGTGTGCGCCTGAAACAGTGCGTGTCGTTTCCGGATTATCCATTGTGATTTCTTCTGGAGTTAGAGTCGTGTTGCAGCAGCAGGCAGGATACTGCCTCTCTGTTTCATTTTCATGACAACCCGCAACAGGTTTTCATTTGCGGGAGAGTTTACAGGAGATTGGATGTCCAGCTTGTTTTTTTTAACACTGCATAGCAGTTCTTTCCAACGTCATTGCGGGCGTAGCGCGGCAATCCAGCATGGTTCATCAACAGCGAGATTGCTTCGTGCCTCGCAATGACGAAGTAATCACGATGTTTCAGGCATTGGTTCCGACCTCTTGCGGCACAAAATCCCTGGCAATGCGCTTGGTCAGCGTGTAGATGCCGCGCAGCCTGTCGAGCAGTTCCATCTCCATCCTCACCAGATTCAGGCGTGTTCCCTGCTGTTTGCCGATACGTTCGGACTGGCGCAACAGAAATTGATCCGCCAGACGCCGTACGTCATCCTTTGCGGCAATCACGTTCTCTGCAGCTTTCTCGTCCTCCTCTCTCACCGCAGTGACGGCATCGTCGATAGAGATCCTGATGGTGTCTGTCAGGTTGTTCAGCAAGATTCCTGTTGCTTCGCTGACGTCTTCATCAAGATCAATATAGCGTTTACCGAGCTCAACCAGGTCCAACTCGATTGTATTCGCCAGATTCCCCAGGTTGACAGTGGCGCTCATCAATGCCTGAAAGTGATGGCTCTGTTTATCCGTCAGCGGCTCCTGCCGGATCTCACTCAAATATTCAAGGATAGCGTCATGCAAGATATCAACCTTGTGCCGCATTCTCACGATGCTGTCACATCTGCTCTTGCTGCCGCTGCCAACGGCGGCGCGAAGCGTCGAAAACATCTCGATGATTATCTCTCCCATGTGGCCCAGTTCGGAACGCACCTGCTGCAACGCCATGGCGGGAAGCTTGACGACATCTTCATCCAGGAAGCGGGGCTCGACAAGAATCTTCACCTTGACCGGCTTCTCCGGGATCAGCCACTCCACCAGCTTTGCGAAATAAGTCGTAAAGCCGAGAAACAGCAGCGTATTGGCGAGGTTGAATATCGTATGGGCATTGGCAATCTGGCGCGGCACCTCTGCCGCCATGCGCGCCTTGCCGGAAAGCTCCGGCGCGGCCGGTGAAATCGAAACAACAAAATCCGCCAGTTGCGGTATAAACATCACCCACAACAGCACACCGGCAATATTAAAGATGACATGCACGGCAGCTGCCCGCACTGCTTCGACAGGTTTTCCCATGGATGCCAAAACTGCAGTCACACAGGTGCCGATATTGGCACCGAAGGCAAGCGCAATACCGGCTGGCAGCGTAATCAGTCCTGCCGAAGCCATCACAATCGCAATGCCGGTTGTCGCCGCCGAGGACTGCACCAGGCCTGTAAAAACCGCTCCGACGAGGATGCCGAGCAGCGGATTCTCCATCTTCACCATCAGATCGAGAAACGGCTGATAGCTTTGCAATGGCAGCATCGCCTCTCCCATCACCCCCATGCCGTAAAAAATCAGGCCGAGACCCATCATCATGGCGCCGCCATGGCGCACGTTTTCCCGTTTACCGGTAAACCGCATGAAGAAGCCTGCCGCCACCAGCAGCAGCGCATACTGGGTGATATTGAATGCCACGATCTGTGCGGTGAAGGTGCTGCCGACATTCGCCCCCATGATGACGCCTACAGACTGCGCCAGGGTCATAAAACCCGCCGAAATAAATCCCACCACCAGCACCGTGGTGACAGATGAAGAGTTGAGCACCGCCGTGACAAAGGCGCCGGTGACAGCCCCCATAAAACGGTTCCTGGTCAACTTGGCAAGCACGTTTTTCAGCGTATCTCCGGCCGCCGCCTTGAGCCCCTCGGACATCTGCTCCATACCGAAGAGGAACATCGCCAGACCGCCAAAGAGCCCCATCGTGAGAGTGAACCAGTTGATCTCGCCCTCCCCCTCCACTGTTTCAGCCAGCACAGGAAGCGCTAGCAACAACAGCAAAAACCCGACCGACAGCACCACTGTTCTGAATTTCATCACCGGAGATGGTGTGTAAAGCGTCAAAAATTTATTCAATTGCCACTCCAATTTTTTTATTTACCACGAAACAGACGAAAGGCACGAAAAAGAGAGTTAAAATGCGGTACTTGCAAAATCCCGTCATTCCGGCATGTTTTTAGCCGGAATCCATTTATCGTGAGTAACTTATCAAAACACCTGCGTATTGATTCAGTCTGTGCTGGGCCGGGAACTGCTTCCTACACGAAGTTGATGTTTCTCTTTTTTCGTGTTTTTCGTGCCTTTCGTGGTTATTTTCTTTTTAGAAATCACTCCCTGACCCAGCTCAGAATCCTGTTATTGGCTGGCATCTCGTCGTCATTCAATAGCTGCATGCCCGCCTGCTTCGCCAGCTTATCCAGGGCTTCAAAATCCCGCACACCGCTGAGAGGATCCCGATCTTTTAACCACAGATCGAATTGCGCATTACTCTCACTGGTGAACGCGCCGTTGTAGTTGAAGGGACCATAGAGGGCAAAGACACCCCCCTCTTTCAACACCCGACCGACTCCAGAGAACATGGCTTCCACGTCCTGCCAGCACATGATATGCACACTGTTGGCGGAGAAGACTGCATCAAACTGCTGCTGTGGCCAATGATCATGGCTGACATCCAGTGCAAGCGGCAACCGGGTATTGGGCAAGCCCGCTTCATTGAGCCACATGCGAATTCCAGCATGATTTTCACGCCGGTCACTGGTATGCCAGATCAGATGCGGCATCTGTTGAGCGAAATAGACTGCATGCTGGCCCGTGCCGCTGCCGATTTCAAGCAGATGGCTGCAATCGGAAAACAGCGGTTGAATCACAGCAAGGATGGGATCGCGATTTTGATCGCAGGATTCAGAGTAGGGTTTCATCACAAGAACTCAATGCAGGAAACATGGCTGGAATTTGAAGTCATTGCGTGCACAGAGCGGCAATCTCGTCGTAGTTTATCAACACCGGGATTGCTTCATTCTTCGCAATGACGAAGCTCACCTGTCATTGCGAGCGTAGCGCGGCAATCTTGTCTTAGTTCATCAACACCGATTATTCACACTTTTTATAGGGACTGGAGCCTTCAAGCTGCGTCATATACTCCGCCACGGCCTGGCGCTCATGCGCAACAAAGTTGCTGATTGGCTGGCGAAAATCGTCATCTGCAATCCAGTGGCTGGAGCGGGTCAGCGTCGGTAAAAAACCACGCGCTATCTTGTGCTCGCCCTGGGCGCCTGGCTCGAAACACTGCAGCCCGTGACGTATGCAATATTCAATGCCCTGATAATAACACGCCTCAAAGTGGAGAGAGTCAACCTGCTCGATGCAGCCCCAGTGCCTGCCATAGAGCGTGGTATCACTGCGGTACATCAAGGCTCCGGCAATACAAGTTGTACCGGCATCAGCAAGCACCAGCACAATCTGATCAGGCAATGTCTGCGCCAGCTGCTGAAAAAAGCCAAGATTGAATGTAGCGACGCCCCACTTCTCGGCAAATGTCTGCTCATAGAAACGGCTGAAATTCCGCCAGTCAAGCGGCGTTGCGCTGCGGCCGTCAAGCAGCCGCAAATTAATATCAGCCTGTGCAACCTTGCGTCTCTCCTGACGAATGTTGTTGCGTTTTCTGGAAACCAATCGATTCAGAAAATCATCGAAGTCCCGATAGTCATCATTGCGCCAGTGGAACTGGCAATCATGCCTGCTTAACAACCCCTGCTGCTGAAGAAACTGATGTTCCCGTCTGTCGGGAAAAAGCACATGAAAACTGCTCGCGCCCATCTGCCCGGCTAACTGCAGCACAGTCTGCAGCAGCAGTGGCCAGGTCTCCTCTTCACGGCCTGCAACCGAGAGCAGCCGCTGCCCCGTTGCCGGAGTATAGGGGATGGCTGATACCAGTTTGGGGAAATACTCCCTGCCCGCTCTCTCATGGGCGTCGGCCCAGGCATTATCAAACACAAACTCGCCATAGGAGTTGTGTTTTTCATACAGCGGCATGGCGGCAATCAGCAAATCATCTTCATACACTGCAATATGCCTGGGCAGCCAGCCGAACTTCTCTCCGACACAGCCATGCTTCTCCATCGCATGGAGAAACTCATGGCGCACAAAGGGATTGTTGTCCCGCACCAGCGCATTCCAGGCATCGGCGGTGATTTCACTGATACTGGTGTAAATTCTAACTTTCAAGCATGGCCTCGCTCTGTTTCATGCAATACGGGTTATACTGAGCCTCTTGCAAAACTCCGTCATTCCGGCATGTTGTTAGCCGGAATCCATTTTCTCGATTTGTAAGTGGTTGATTCTATAGATTCCGGCCTTCGCCGGAATGACAAATTTTAGAGTTTTGCAAGAACCTCTACTTTATCTGAATATCCCATAACAGACTCTGTTATAAAATATAGCGGGTATTTAGTTTGCTCAACTCAATACAACATTTTGTATGTTGAGAGCCCTGTTTCAGTAATTAACCACCATATCTTGTAAGTGGTTGAGTAATGTGGATACCCACTTAAAATATTATCGACTTCCATCTCGCAGAATAAAAAGTGCTACAATCCATCGTCTCAAAAAATGGCGCAATAAAATGATCCCAGTCATCCTCTCCGGCGGCTCAGGCACACGCCTGTGGCCAGTTTCGCGCAAGACCCACCCCAAGCAGTTCTGGCCGTTGGCAGCGGAAGCCAGCATGCTGCAGGAGACCTGCAAACGGCTGGACGGTCATGACTGCGCTGAAGATCCTATCGTGGTATGCAACACCGATCACCGCTTTTTTGTGGCTCATCAACTGGAAGAGATCGGCCTGGATAACGCCGCTATCATTCTCGAACCCATGGGCAGGAACACCGCACCTGCCACAGCGGTCGCGGCGCTGCATGCAATAGCATCAAGAACGGCGGAAAAAACCGATGACCCCATCCTCCTGATCCTGCCGGCCGATCACGTCATCAACGACATCACAGCCTTTCACCAGATCCTTGAGCATGGGGAGCAGTTGGCGGAAAAAGGCCACCTGGTCACATTTGGTATTGTACCCACCGGACCTGAAACCGGTTATGGCTACATCAAGAGCGGTGCTGGATTGAACGCTAATACCGGCGCCATGCATATCGAACGCTTCGTGGAAAAACCTGACAAAGCCACGGCTGAAGAGTACATCACATCAGGCGATTATTTCTGGAACAGCGGCATGTTCATGTTCCGCGCATTCCGTTTCCTGGAGGAGCTGCAGAAATTTGCACCCGACATGCTCCAGGCATCTAAAGCCGCCTATGAAAAAGCCATCCGCGACATGGACTTTATCCGCCTGGATGCAGAAGCTTTTGAGCAAAGCCCGGGTGATTCCATCGACTATGCGGTGATGGAACATACGCAGGATGGCGTCGTAATCCCGCTGGATGCAGGATGGAATGACGTGGGCTCCTGGTCGGCCCTGTGGGAGATTGGCGAAAAAGATAAAGCGGGCAACGTGATCATGGGCGACGTACTCGCCCTGGATACCAATAATTGCTATCTGCGCTCGGACGGCCGCCTGCTGGCCACCGTGGGCATCGACAACCTGGTGGTGGTAGACACCCCTGACGTAGTCATGGTGGCTCCCCGCAACCAGGTGCAGAGAGTCAAAGATCTGGTTGGACAGCTCAGCAACAACCAGCGCCACGAAATCGATATACATGCCCGGGTGCATCGTCCCTGGGGATGCTATCAAAGCATTGACATGGATAAACGCTACCAGGTCAAACGCATCTCGGTCAGACCCGGCGCCAGCCTGTCGCTGCAGATGCACCACCACCGGGCCGAGCACTGGATCGTCGTCAACGGCACCGCAAAAGTGACCTGCGGCGACAAGACCTTCATCCTCTCAGAAAATGAATCCACCTATATACCGGTCGGTACAAAACACCGCCTGGAAAATCCCGGACAGATTCCACTGGATATCATTGAAGTCCAGTCAGGCAGCTATCTCGGGGAAGATGACATTATCCGCTTTGACGACCTGTACGGACGCAATGCCGAATAGCAGGATGGATATTTCAATCAACGCATTAAAAGAGGCCACCGGAGTTGGATTCGGCACCAGCGGCGCTCGCGGCCTTGTCGAAAAGATGACAGACAGGACCTGCTATCTCTATACCGTCGCATTTTTACAGCACCTGCGTAAAGCCGGGCAGCTCGCTCCAGGCTGCGAGGTGGCAATTGCCGGCGACCTGCGCTCCAGTACGCCGGGGATACTCTCCGCTGTTCTCCGTGCGGTGGAGTCACAGGGCTGTCAGCCGCTCTATTGCGGCGCCATTGCCACGCCAGCTGTCGCTCTGCTGGGCATAGAGAGCGCAATCCCCTCCATCATGGTCACTGGCAGCCACATCCCCGACGACCGCAATGGCATCAAGTTCAACACAGCTGCAGGCGAGATCCTGAAGCAGGATGAAAAGAGCATCCTCGCGCAGCAAGTTACCCTGCCGGAAGATCTGTTTGACGAGCATGGCCGCTTTCACAAGCAAAAATCACTGCCACAGGTCAATCCGATTGGGCGTGATCACTTTCTCAGACGCTATCTGCAGTTCTTTCCCGACAAGCTCTTTGCTGGTCTCCGCGTTGGCGTCTATCAACACTCGAGTGTCGTCAGGGATCTGTTGCCCGAGGTTCTGGAAAATCTCGGCGCAACTGTGATCCGGCTGGGACATTCAGATCATTTTATCCCGGTCGACACAGAAGCAATACGCCCCGAAGACATCGCACTGGCCCGCCAATCGGTTGCGGAATATAAGCTCGACGCACTGGTCTCCACCGACGGTGACGGCGACCGCCCGCTGGTCAGTGACGAATATGGCGAGTGGCTGCGGGGTGATATCGCGGGGATTCTCACTGCACGATTCCTCCATTCCACTATCGTTGTCACACCAGTCAGCAGCAACAGCGCGGTTGAACGCTGTGGCTGGTTCGATCAGGTCATTCGCACCCGCATTGGCTCCCCCTACGTCATCGAGGGAATGCAGCAGGCATTGCGAAAACAGCCGTCAGGAGTGTGCGGTTATGAGGCCAATGGCGGCTTCCTGCAGGCAACACCTGTCGAGCGTTATGGTCAGACACTCTCTCCACTACCGACCCGGGACGCATTGATCGTCATCCTCTCCATCCTCGCCATGAGCCGTGAACAGGGCGCACCCATCTCGAAACTGGCTGCGCTGTTGCCCGCACGCTTCACATACAGCGACCGCATCAAGGAGTTTCCGCCTGAACTGAGCCGGAAAAAGATCGGCCAGCTGGCATCCGGTGACATTTCAGCGGACGCAGAAGCCTTCTCTCAACTCTTCGGCAACTCCTTTGGCAAGATAGCGACTATCGATTACACCGACGGTGTGCGATTCACACTCGACAGTAGCGATGTGATTCATCTTCGACCATCCGGCAACGCGCCGGAGCTGCGCTGCTACACAGAGGCAGACAGCGCTAAACACGCGCAGGAGCTCAACCAATCCTGCATAGCCATCATGAGTACCTGGAGTTGACAGAGCCGATAGGAGATCTGACACTCGATTACATGACTGAAGTTTTTTACACGGTCTACCAAAAGAGATTGAGAAGTTACTGACTTTATTTACATCTTACTGTTTTTGCTGGATTTTTGCCGCTAGGGATATTTGAAACCCGATGAAATATGTTGGAGCCCATGTCAGCGCCCAGGGCGGCGTTGAAAATGCGCCTTTGAATGCACATAAGATTGGTGCAAAAGCCTTTGCGCTGTTTACCAAGAATCAGCGGCAATGGAAGGCAAAGCCGCTTTCAGAAGAGAGCATCACCGCATTCAAAAACAACTTGCATGAGGTGGACATTGCTCCTGAACATGTGCTGCCGCATGACAGCTACCTGATCAATCTTGGTCATCCTGAGCAGGAAAAACTCGAAAAATCACGCGCCGCCTTCATTGACGAGATGCAGCGCTGTGAACAGCTGGGGCTCAAGCTGCTCAATTTTCATCCTGGCAGCACACTCAAGCAGATCCCGGAATCTGACAGCATTGTGCGCGTCGCCGAATCGATTAATCTGGCGCTGCAGCAGACCACGGATGTGACTGCCGTCATCGAGACGACAGCCGGACAGGGAACCAATCTCGGGCATCGCTTTGAGCAACTGGCCGCGATTATCGATCAAATCGATGACAAGAGCCGCGTAGGAGTCTGTATTGATACCTGTCATATCTTTACCGCGGGTTATGACCTGCGCACCACCGATGCCTGCGAGCAGACTTTTGCTGAATTTGAGAAGGTTGTCGGTTTTCACTATCTGCGCGGCGTGCACTTGAATGACAGCAAACCCGACCTGGGAGCGCGCGTCGACCGCCACGAGAGCCTCGGTATCGGCAAGATCGGTTGGGAGGCGTTTCGCTATATTATGAACGATCCGCGTTTCGATGAGATCCCCATGGTGCTGGAGACCGTCGACAGCTCCATCTGGGATGTCGAGATCCAGCAGCTCTATGGGTTGATCGAACAGTAGAGGTACTTGCAAAATTCTCAAAAGTTGTCATTTCGACTGAAAGGAGAAATCTTAAATCATTGATAAATAAGATCTCTCACATTCGTTCGAGATGACAAAACTCACTATTTTGGAGTTTTGCAAGAGGTTCAGTAGTAACCGATATAGGATGTGCCGAGTGAAACGAAGCTTCCGAGTCCTGCTCACGCCCCTGACCTAGTCCATGTAGGCCAAGCGCATCGATTTGGCGCAGATGTTGATGCGCCTCGCTACGCTCTGCACATCCTATGTACTGATTGAACAGTAACCATTGAGCGCTAACCATTTATGTCAGAGACCACCATCATTGATTTCATCCGCCATGGTGAACCCGAAGGCGGCAGCCGCTATCGCGGACACTCGATTGACGACCCTCTCACCGACAAAGGATGGCAGCAGATGTGGCGCGGTGTAGGTGGTGCTGCACCATGGGATATGATTCTCTCGTCGCCGCTAATTCGCTGCGCGCTGTTTGCTGAAGCACTGGGAGAGCGTCACGGCATTCCGGTCATCATCAATGAGCAGCTCAAAGAGATCGGCTTCGGCGCCTGGGAGGGGAAGATGAAGGATGAATTAAAGAGGGAGCGCGGCGAGGAATTTGCCGCGTTCTATGCCGATCCGGTCAACTGCACGCCACAGGACGCCGAACCGGTGGGCAGCTTTTTTCAGCGCATCA
>JAIVTC010000066.1:0-20130 GCA_048629055.1 Candidatus Bathyarchaeota archaeon | reverse complement strand
CGGCTTTGGCATCCGGCGTATAGGCGTCATCCGAGCGAATGCGGCGGTCCGAGGTGTAGTGATTCACCATCGAATCCATGTTGCCGGCGGTGATGCCGAAGAACAGATTGGGTTTTCCCAGCGAGCGGAAGTCATCGACACAGCGCCACTCGGGCTGCGACAGGATGCCGACGCGAAACCCCTGCGCCTCCAGCAGACGCCCGACAATCGCCATGCCGAAGCTGGGATGATCCACGTAGGCGTCGCCGGTAGCAATGATGATGTCGCACGAGTCCCAGCCGAGATCATCCATCTCCTCGCGGGACATGGGCAAAACAGGCGCAGGCCCGAATTTGTGAGGCCAGAATTTGCGGTAGGAGAAGAGATCAGGGGCGCTGTTCATGGATTCATACTATAGAAAACCAGGGGAAACCGGGGTCAGAACACAGATTACGCTAATATTAGAATCAATTGTGATCTGCCCCCAATTTTGCTAAATATTCAGAAGGCGTAATAATTGGAATACTCTCGATGTTTTTCAAATCAGTTAAATCACGATCACCACTAATCAATACATTGGCATTTGCTTCTACCGCTACTTCGAGGAATTTATCGTCATCCAGATCTCTGCAACACTTTAATGAACCGCTGATTTTTACCCACTCAGCGATGTTGCTGAAGTCAAGCAAGATTAACTTGCGTTTTTCTCTTGAGATATAGGAGTCGAACTTTGGACGCCATAACCGCGAATAAAATTCTTCATACGTTTCATCGGAAAAAACGATCCTGTTGTGCGTTAAAACATGTTTCACAACTTTTGCCGGGACACCTTGCGGGGAAAGAGTCGCGCTTATCAATACATTTGTATCAATAACTACAAGCTTAACTTTCATCTGCCAACAAAGCTTGCAGTTTCTTCTCAGTTAAACCTTTTTCCTGTGCTTCCCTGCCAGTCTCATCTAATGCGTGTATTAATCTATGGGTATAAAAACTTCTCATGGATTCATACTCATCTTCTGAAACCAATATACCAACAGTGCGACCACGGCGTGTTACTTTAACCGGCTCTTTTTGAGCTTTATCGATAAACTCCCCGAAATGTGTTTTAGCTTCGTTGGCTGTGAATATCTGCATCTTGAATTCCCGTGAGATAATTTAAGAATACTATAGCACAAAATTATTTGAATCGTTCGATTCGGCCGAAAGATCCAGGGGGAGTCGTTACTTTATGAGTATTTTGAAACAAAAGCGCACACAATCACCCCTGCGGAAATGCCGAGTCCAAGTCACATCCTGCACGGTAGGTTATCAATATTTGAACGTACAGTCTCTTGCCCCATGATTTTTAATCTCTTGCACTATGACATATTGATGCGGGGTATTGATGCGGTGATGTGTGAGGACGACTATTCGACTTGATGACCAGTTGCTGTAAGCAACGAAGCAATATGCATTTGCCCGGGGGAAAACATTTACCGCGGTTGTTGAGGATGCGTTGCGGGAGAAACTCATGAGCCGTTTCGCATCAAAAAAGCGGCATCGGGTTAAATTGACTACTGTGAATGGGGATGGGGCTCAATGCAGGAGTAGACCTGGATGATTCGGCGGCGCTGCTGGATGTGATGGACAACTCCTTAGTATGCAGTTGCCTGATGTCAATATACTGGTTTATGCGCATCGACATCTCTTCTGACACAGGGTCAAGGGTTGACTATTTTTTTCTTCATGATCTTGTCTGTTTGCTTTGTGTATTACTCTAATCCCATCCAGTCAGCACAATCTTGCCGATCGCGTGCCCTTGTTCAATCAGAGCGTGCGCCTTACGCAGATTCTCTGCATTGATGGGCTGGATTGTTTTGCCCACGGTTGATATCAATTCTCCACTGTCGATGAGATGGGAAATTGCATTCAGCAGCCGCTGCTGTTCGATCATGTCAGGCGTTTTGTACATGGAGCGGGTGAACATAAACTCCCACACAAAGGTGGCGCTTTTGCTTTTTAGCAGATCAAGATCGACGCCCGAGGTTTCAACAATCGAGCATATTTTCCCCTGTGGCCGAATCGATTCCGCCATTGCAGGCCAGTGATGCGTGGTGCTGTTCAGGCAGAGAATGTAATCAACCGGTAAAATATTGATTGCCGCCAGTTCTCTATCCAGCGGATTTCGATGATTGACAACATGTTTGGCGCCCAGTTTGAGACACCAGTCGCGTGATTCATCCCGTGAAGCCGTCGCAATGATATTTAATTTTGCCATTTTGCTCGCCAGTTGCATCGCAATGGATCCAACACCACCAGCGCCACCGATGATGAGGATCGATTTGCCTGCATCCTCTCCATCGGGAGAAATGTTCAGCCGATCAAACAGTGCCTCCCATGCGGTAATACTGGTTAGCGGCAGGGCGGCTGCTTCAGAAAATGAGAGGGTTTGCGGTTTTTTCCCTACGATTCGCTCATCGACTAATTGGAATTCACTGTTCGACCCGGAGCGGGTAATATCACCGGCATAATAAACTTCATCACCCACCACAAAATATTCAACCTCCGGGCCAACGGCAACCACCACACCGGCTGCATCCCAGCCCAAAATCCGCGGCATGGATTCTTTCTGCTCTTTAGGTGCGCGTACTTTGGCATCCACAGGATTCACGGATATCGCTTTGACAGCCACCAGTAAATCATGGCCAGTGGCTTCTGGTTTGGGAGCTTCGATATCCTGAAGGCTGTTTGTATCTTTAATGGGTAGGTATTCGTATAAGCCTATCGCTTTCATTATCATATCCTCGATGTATTGTTTAGTCGTTGCCTGGTCATGGAACAACTTGGCGAACCACTCAATGAATGGCGCTATCATTTTGATGGAGTTTATCAAATCATCCCTTGCAGCTGGTGAATGCGTGTTTTGAGGTCTCTTGCCAATCAGAAGGTATTGACCTATAATTTTGTCATACAAGACGTCGGACAATATTCAGGAAATTGCTGTACATGAGGGGATAATGATGAGAATTACTGCCAGGTTGGATGCTGAGAGTGAAAATCATCTTCAGACTATACAGAAAAAGAAAGGGCTGAAAACTGTCACTGACGTATTGAAGTATTCACTTCGAGAAGCTGCAAATCATCTTCAAAATCAGGCAAAACCGGGGGACAAGATGAAAGCATTGCTCGCCAGTGATTTCGTGGGCTCATTTGACGGGGAAGAGGATCTTTCCGTCAACTACAAACAATATGTTGTAGAGTATCTGGATGAAAAGTACCCGCAGCACCCTGAGGTTGCAAAATAGCATTATCATTGACACAGGTTTTTGGGTCGCAATCGGTTCAAAAAAAGACAGATTTCATGATTTAGCCATTAAAGTGGCTCAGTCATTACAATTTGACCCCATTACCACCTGGCCGGTTATTACTGAAACATCCTATCTATTGCAAAAAAAGCAGGGAGCGCACGCTTGCGATGCTTTTCTGTCGGGAATAGATCAGAGCAGTATGGAAATTTTCCAGATGGAGTCCGGGCATCTTGTCCGTATACGACAGTTGATGAATAAGCATGCCGGCCTGCCAATGGATCTTGCCGATGCATCCCTGGTTATTCTTGCGGAAGAGCTTGGACACGGACGTATTCTCTCCACTGACCAGCGTGATTTTCGCAGCTACCGCTGGAAAAACCACCAGCCTTTCGAGAACCTGCTGTTGCCAGGTGTCTGATAATCTGAAGATTGCATGGAATGAGGTATCGATCCAGCTGAACATTTCAATCCCGGGGAATAAAAAACAGATGCGCATATTACACTTCAGCGACCCCCACTTCGATCTTTCGCTGCGCACCCTGCCGTTCAGGAAATGGTTTGGCAAACGCGCCATCGGCGCGTTGAACCTGCTGGCGGGTAGAGGCCGTTTTTTCGATGAAGCCGAGGAGAAGATCGCGGCGCTGAACAGCTTCAAAAATGAAAATGAGATCGACCTGGTGCTCTGTACAGGAGATTACACCGCGCTTGGGCTTGCTGCTGAGCTGCGCAGTGCCGCTGAATTGATTGCCCCTCTGACCGATGCGCCGCATGGCTTCATCACGGTGCCGGGAAACCATGACATCTATGCAAAAGATGTCATTAAAAACCACTATTTTCTCGATAATTTCGGTACGGCCATGCAAACCGATCTGCCGGAATACTGCACGGACGGCATCTGGCCCTTTGTGCGTCTGATCGGTGATGATATCGCAGTCATCGCAGTCAACAGTGCCAAACCCAATCCGGTTCCATGGCGTTCAGATGGTCATATTCCGGGTGTACAGCTGGAGTCGCTGAATCGCATCCTGGACGACGAGCGGCTCTGCGGACGCTTCCTCTTCGTCATGACGCACTACGCATCGAGGCTGGAAAATGGCCAGCCGGATGCCAGGCTGCATGGATTGCACAATGCCGATGATCTTCTTGCGATCTGCAAAAAAATATCCACAGGCGCCCTGTTATGCGGCCATGTGCATCGCTGCTACCGCACGCCGCTCGATGGATTGGAAGTGGATCTTTTCTGCGCGGGGAGTGCAACCAAGGAGCATCGCGAGGGATTCTGGTTGTTTGATATCGAAAACGGCGCATGTAAAGTCAGCCAGGGCTTCTTTGATGCCGAAACCTATGCCTATTTCGCCAGGGAGATAAACGCATAATGATCCAGTAACAGCCGCCTGTACTACAGCAGAAGGCCCTGAAGACGGCTCATGGATATATCGCTGCAACCGCTGCCGCGAATGGCATGATGGTTGCCATAGGAGACGCCAGCTCGTTCGAGGCGGCCGGAGTGGATGTGATCAATCCCTGGAGGGATTAAGGCTTTAGGGATGAGGCAGAAATTAAAGTACCAGGATGTGCAGAATTTGTGTTTGTGGTTTTTGTCGCCACGTCGGGCGCATAGTGAACTATGTAACCATAGTGGCGGCGAAAAGCACGGACAAAAAGGCAAGCGAGATTGGTATTTTAATAAATGCCTCATCCCTTAACTGTGTCAACTTCATTCGCGACCATCCAGCACTGCCTATCGGATCCCGGAAGTCTATCGATGATCATCATTTCCAGGCATTTAGGGTTAACCTGTTGCGCCTTAACCCAACTCTGTTGAATTGATCACCATCATCTTTTCGATCTGCATATCGCGGAAGGTGTAGGGGATGCCACCCACACCCAGGCCTGATTCACGCAGGCCGGCGAACGGCATCCAGTCGACGCGGAATGCCGTGTGGTCGTTGATCATCACCGCTGATGCATTCAGCCGCCTGTATGCACGCATGGCTGTATCGATACTTGTTGAGAAAACAGCGGTCTGAAATGCGTAGGGCAAACGGTTTGCCTGATCGATGGCATCATCCAACTCCTCGTACGGATAGATGCAGACAACCGGACCGAAAATCTCCTGTGTGCTGACCTTGCTTTTGCTGGATGGGTTGTAGAGAACTGTGCATCTGTAGGATGTAGCGGAAACCGCCTCTCCTCCGGCAAGCAGTTCTGCTCCTTCGTTGACAGCATCTTTGACCCATTGATCTACACGTTCCACTTCCGCAGGTCGGATCAATGGCCCGATCTCTGTCTCTGCAAGCGTCGGATCACCGATAATCAGCTTGTTGGCGCCATCGGCAAGTTTGACGGCAAGCGCGTGTGCAATGGAGTGATGCACAAAAATCCGCTGCACAGAGACGCACACCTGCCCGGCATGATAAAAACCGCCCTTCAATAACTTCGGCAGGGCGTCATCGATGTCGGCATCCTGTGCAACGATGACCGGCGCCGCACCGCCATGTTCGAGGGCGCAGCGTGCACCCGCAGCCAGTTTTGAACGCAGCATCCAGCCAACCCTGGCGCTGCCGATAAAACTCAGGAATGCGACCCTGGCATCTGACACGAGTTGGGTTGCAACATCCAGGCTGCTGGTGACCAGCGCCTGGCACCACGCATCGGGCAGCCCGGCTTCGCGTACAATCTCGACGAAGCGAAAGCAGGAGAGCGGGGTATCCTCGGCGGGTTTGACGATAACCGGACAGCCGGCGGCGATGGCCGGCCCTACCTGGTGGCTGATCAGATTCAGCGGGTGGTTGAAAGCGCTGACGGCCACAACCACGCCAATCGGCTCGCGGGTGGTGAAGGCGAGCTTTCCGGTGGAAGCGGCATTGCTTCCCATGGGGATGGTTTCCCCCGCCTCCGTGCGCAGGCAATCGACGCAGATCCGGATGCTGTCGATGGCGCGAGTCACTTCAATCCTGGAGTCGATGAGTGGTTTGCCGCCCTCTCTCGCCGCCTCGATCGCAAGCTCCTCTGCACGCTCAGCCATGATGGCTGCAGTTTTTTCCAGGATCTCGATGCGCCGTGAGGCGGTCAGCCACTTGTCGCGGTCACGAAAAAGCCGGTGTGCAGTATCGAGCGCCTGATCCACGGCTTCGGAGCCGGATGTCTCGACAGTTGCAATGAGAGATCGATCAAAGGGCGCCACAACCTCCAGCATACCTGCGGGTGCGCTGTCTCCGGCGATCATTGCCTTGAATAAATCCGTCATGCTCTTCCCCTAGATTTTTTGGCTGTTTTGCTTGATCTCATGATTGAGGATACGGTCGTTGTCAGAGTAATCAACTGGTACCTCTACCAGGTGCACCCCGGGTGTGTTGAAGCACATTTCGAGCAGCGGCACCAGTGACTCCGCCGAAGTCACGCGATGCCCGTTGGCGCCATAGCTGTTGGCATACATGACAAAGTCAGGGTTGCCGTAGTCGAGGCCAAAGTCATCGAAGCCCATGTTGGCCTGTTTCCATTTGATCATGCCGTAGGCGTCGTCTCTGAGGACAAGCACCACCAGGTCGAGTTTGAGCCGCATGGCGGTCTCCATCTCCTGGGAATTCATCATGAAACCGCCGTCGCCGCAGATGGCCATTACGCGACGGTCCGGGTGAACGATTTTTGCCGCCATAGCCGAAGGCAGGCCTGCACCCATGGTTGCGAGCGCATTGTCGAGCAGCACGGTATTCGGCATGTGCGCCTTGTAGTTGCGCGCAAACCAGATTTTGTAGACACCGTTGTCCAGGGCAATGATGCCGTCATCGGGCATCACCTTTCGCACATCGGCAACCAGGCGCTGTGGATAGAGTGGAAAGCGGTCGTCGTCGATGCCTTCCAGCAGATGCTGGTCGAGATGCGCCTTGACCTGCATGAATCTGGAGAAGTCCCAGCTCTTTTGCGGCGTTATCTGACGGGTCAGACGCTCGATACTGTTGCCTATATCACCAATCACACCCTGCTGGGGGTAGTAGACCGGGTCGATAGCGGCTGTGACATAGTTGATGTGAATAACATCGAAGCCGCCCTGCTCCATAAAGAAAGGAGGCTTCTCGACCACGTCGTGGCCGACGTTGATGATCAGGTCTGTGTGTTCAATGGCGCGGTGAAGATAGTCATTGGCCGAGAGTGCTGCGTTGCCCAGAAAATGCGGGCTGCGTTCATCGATGACGCCTTTACCCATCTGGGTGCTGAAGAAGGGGATGCCGGTTTCTTCGATAAACGCTGTGAGTATTTGACAGGCATACTTTCTGTTGGCGCCCGCTCCGATCAAAATCAATGGGTGCTTCGCTGACTCGATCATCTCCACAGCGGCAGAAATGGAGTTTTCACTGGCATGGGGGATATCAAACCGGCTTCTGGCGATAACCTTCGCGTCCGTCTCTTCACAGGCGATATCTTCAGGCAATTCAAGATGGGCTGCACCGGGGCGCTCACCTTCGGCGTTGCGCATGGCCTCACGCACCCTTGCCGGGATATTGCGGGCGCTGCTGATCTGGTGGGTGAACTTGGTCAGCGGCCGCATCATGGCCACCACGTCGACAATCTGGAATTGCCCCTGCTTGCTGGCCTTGATCGGCTTTTGCCCGGTGATCATCAGCATCGGCATGGCGCCGAGCTGGGCGTATGCAGCGGCAGTCACAAGGTTGGTTGCCCCCGGGCCAAGTGTGGAGAGGCAAACGCCGGCCTTGCCGGTGAGGCGGCCATAGGTGGCCGCCATAAATCCCGCCCCCTGTTCATGGCGCGTCAAAATAAGCTTGATCGATGAATCCTTCATTGAATTCAGAAGGTCGAGGTTCTCCTCGCCGGGAATGCCGAAGATATACTCGACGCCCTCTGATTCCAGCGCCTTGATGAACAGGTCGGATGCTTTCATTTGCTATTTCTCCTTTAGTCCCTTCTATAGATCGAGGACCTCTTTATCAGATGGAATCATAACAGTATGCTTGTGTGCACTCTTTTTTATTCTGCATGAGGGGAGGGAATTGATTTTTAACGTAACTTCTCAAAAAGTCCGTGAGAATGCCGTCATTGCGAGGAGCGAAGCGACGCGGCAATCCGGTCGAGATTACCGCATTTCGCCGCATGGAAAGGTGCAATGCGCTGTCGCTTATTGCACCCTGCAGGTTTAAGTCAATAACGGTTTTATAGAGTTGCAAAAAATGCTCTGATCGAGGCGCGTTCATCGCGCATCGATCAGAGCAGCCCAAGTGGTTAAATGCAATTACACTCGAGATCAGGATTGCCGCGACTGATAGTGTCGAGGGAGGAGGGAGAGGAGTCTGAGTGCATTACATCTCCAGCCTCGAGACCTGCAAACAGGTCGCTGTTGTTGGAATATGACGCTGCAACAGGGTCAATAGAGACAGTGGAAGCTGTCGTGTGCCCCTGGTAATTCGCAGTCAGATCGGGGTTCTGAAAAATATTTTCCCAATCGGCGGTTGCTGAGGTAGCGACAAGCATCAAGGTTGCTGCAATTAAGGTTTTCATGGCTAAATCTCCTGGGTTGTAGGTAGAAGGACAAACTGTGCGTCCTTGGTGATAGAGACATGACAAACGAGAATTACTTACAAAAAAATTTCGGATCATGCAACATAAACACTAATATAAACATCAGCAGGGGCAGTTACGATTGAGTCCGATCAGCATGGTTTCTGATTTCAATCAACCGTGCAGGGTATTCAAGCGCTATGTTGTCATTTCGACCATCGGGAGAAATCTGAAAGTAATGGAGATGGCGAGCGAGTTCAAGATTTTGCCCCTACGGTCGAAATGACATCTGTTCCGTCGCGATTGCGGCTTCACCAACAAAACAAAGGTATTCATTCAAGTGTCAACGACAACGCAGAAACCAGCAGATTTACCACAACCGGTCCCATTGATGGAGGCAGTCATCTATTGGCTCAAGCTGGGGTTTATCAGCTTTGGCGGGCCTGCTGGCCAGATCAGCATGATGCACCAGGAGTTGGTGGAGAAACGCAGATGGATCTCAGAGCATCGTTTTTTACATGCGCTGAATTACACCATGGTGCTGCCGGGGCCCGAGGCGCAGCAGTTAGCGACCTATATCGGCTGGTTGATGCACGGTGTGTGGGGCGGCATTGCCGCCGGGGTGCTGTTTGTTCTGCCGTCGCTTTTCATCCTCAGTGGTCTGACATGGATCTACCTGGTTTATGGCGATGTCCCTGTCGTCGAAGGTATTTTGTACGGTATCAAGCCGGCAGTCACGGCTATCGTTGTTTTTGCGGCTTTTCGTATCGGCTCCAGGGCTTTGCCGAACAATGTGCTGCGCGCGATGGCGGTGCTGGCATTCATTGCTATTTTTGCCTTTGATGTCCCTTTTCCCTATATCGTGCTGATGGCCGGTATCATCGGTTATTTTGGTTCACGTTTCGCTCCCGATAAATTCAAGGCGGGCGGGCATCACGGGGAGTCGAAACAGAGCTACGGCCCCGCCCTCATTGACGATGACACCCCTGTCCCGGAGCATGCTCGATTCAAATGGAGTCGCTTCATCGTCTACATTTTTGTCGGGCTGTTTATCGGTGGAGCAGTGATGCTCATGCTCTTTATGACATATGGCTGGGAAGGCACGCTGACGCAGATGGGCTGGTTTTTTACCAAGGCGGCGCTGGTCACCTTTGGCGGCGCCTATGCGGTGTTGCCCTATGTCTATCAAGGCGGTGTCGAGCAGTATGGGTGGTTGACCGCAACCCAGATGATCGATGGTCTTGCGCTGGGTGAGACAACACCCGGTCCGCTGATCATGGTGGTCGCATTCGTTGGTTTTGTCGGCGGCTGGACGAAAGAGATATTCGGACCCGAAATGCTTCCCCTGGCTGGTGTGGCCGGCGCCAGCATCGCGACGCTGTTTACGTTTTTGCCCTCTTTTCTTTTCATCCTGCTTGGCGGACCTGCGGTCGAAGCGACCAGGGGAGACATTAAATTCACTGCGCCGTTAACTGGCATAACTGCAGCTGTGGTGGGCGTCATTCTCAATCTGGCGGTCTTTTTTGCCTACCATGTACTGTGGCCGCAAGGTTTCGAGGGAGTGTTCGAATGGTTTTCTCTGTTGATAGGCGCGGCTGCGTTCATTGCCCTGTTCAGGTACAAGGCGGGTATTGTGACAGTGATTGCTGCATGCGCTGTCGTTGGCCTGGGTTATTCACTGTTGTTTTAGGAGAAAAAATTGAAAGAGACGCTAAAACCCGGAATCAAATACCAGCATAAGTTCGTGATGCCGCTGTCCAAGACTGTTCCCGCCCTCTACCCGGAGTCTCCGGAGTTCCTGGCGATGCCTGAGGTTTTTGCCACAGGATATCTGGTCGGCTTTCTGGAGTGGAGTTGTATCAAGGCGATCAATCCCCACATTGACTGGCCGCAGGAACAGACAGTTGGCACCCGCATCAATATCAGCCACGAAGCGGCAACGCCGCCGGGTCTCGAGATCACGGCGTCGGTTGAACTGATCAAAGTCGAAGGAAGAAAACTTGTTTTTTCGGTAGAAGCCCATGACGGGGTGGATTTAATCTCCACAGGGGAACATGAACGCTTCATCATCAATAAAGAGATGTTTGACGCTAAAATGAGAGAGAAAACGAAGAATTATCTGGATGCTCAATTATCAATAAGCCCGTAGAAGTACTTGCAAAACACCGTCATTCCGGCATGCTTTTAGCCGGAATCCATGAAAGTGATGATAATTGGTAGGATTGGATCCCGGCCTTCGCAGGGATGACGGGGGGATTGTTTTCTGAAACGTAAAATAAACACAGGAGAAAATATGATGTCTATAGAACGCGCACTGTTTGCACTTGGGGGAACCATGGTGATTATTACTTCACTGTTGGCCCTGTTCCATCATCCGTACTGGACATGGGTCACTCTTTTGATCGGTTTCAACTGTTTGCAAAGTTCATTTACAGGTTTCTGCCCGCCGGTCTGGGTGATGAAAAAATTCAACATGAAAACCGAAGCGGAGCTGGCTTTGGAGAAGCAAGAGTAGGGAGATATATGCCTGGTATATTGTCAGCATTTACCGGCTGGCCGCGAAGAGTATTGGCTTATAGTTTGTTCAGCGGAGGGAGTTGTTCCTGCTGCTTCTCCTGATCCTGGTTTTTGAAGTCGCGCCACTTGAGGATGATCTCTGCGAGTTGTGTTCCCGACCACTCGCCGGGGGCGATGCTGTAGAGCGACAAGTTGAGTTTTTCCACTTCGGTTGCCAGTGCGCCATCCAGTTGCTGCGCCAGGCTTGAGAGCGAGTGGATCTGAACTTCGGGGAAAACGGACTCTCCCCATTTCAGCAGGGCGCCACGAGTTGCCAGCGGGTCATTGCTTCGTGCCGCCTGTACCACTTTTCTGCGCCGCAGATTTCCAAACTGCGTTGCTGCTTCGAGGCTGTCGAACAGCGGTTTGCGGCCATTACCGTCAACTGGCTTGCGGGGTTTTGGCTTGCGCAGTTTGAAATACCACAACAGTGCGGCAATGCTCAGGATCCATAGAAGAGCGAAAATCAGGGCTGCCATTTTCCACCATTGAGCCGTTTGCGGCACAGCAGCGGATTCTGTTTGAGGCGAAGAGGAGGGCTGCTCAGTCTGCGGCGTGCTGCTCTGCGGTTGAGAGGCTGCAGCGCTGACATCTGCTCCGCTCGCGTTGATGTCGATCGCGTCCAGGCGCGCTATCTCCATCTTGTCGGCATTGATGTTCCACCAGGGAATCTCTATGGCGGGAATGCTGTAGCTGCCGGCTTTGGTCGGCACTACCGCAATTTTTTGCAGCAGTATTCCCTTGATGCCGCTACTGGTGGCAGTGTCCTTGCGCTCCGGCTGGTCGTCGTAGGATTTGAGACCGGCGGGGAACAGGATCTCGGGCACAGGCAGCTGCTCGGCGCTGAGCCCGTCTGCTGCGAGAGTGATGGTCAGGGTGGCTGGTTCTCCGGTTTTCAACTTGTCATGAGGCGTCGACCACTTGCCGTGAATCTCGAGCTTGCTGGCCGGCAGCCACAGTTTGCCGGTGAAACCAGCCGGCCGGGGTTTGATTTCCACGCTGAGCGGGTCTGAGAAGAGATGCTTGACGGGGCCGCGCATGGTGTTGAACATATTGAAGAATGGATCATACTGCTGTGGCCGCTGCTGTTGCTGAATCAGTTGACCTTCAAAGTGGATCGGTTCGAAGTCGATAACGCCGCTCGACAGAGGCGTTACTGCATAACGCCTTTCGATCACTTGCCAATTTGATCCATGGCGCTGTGTCGTGTACTGGATGTCCTTTCCAATCTGCTGGATGTTTGCATTTGCTCCCTTCAGTTGTGGAGCGCTGAGTGTTGAGTCACGGCTGATATTGGTGTTGAGCAACAACCGCATCGTATAGATGATCTGCTGCTGGACATAGGCGCTTTCGGGCGAAGCTTCGATTTCGATGGCAATATGATCGCTGCCATTGTCCCGCTGAGGGCGGAATTTGGCTGCCTCGATAGCAGTAATCTCCATTGCGGTAGAGATGTCGGAGCCAAACTGTACCGGAGGTATCTTCAGTTTGCCGGCGCGGAGCGGGCGCAGCACCAGCTTCCACTTGATCGATGAAGTGACCTTGCCGTTGATCCAGCTGGTGCTGCTGCTCTGCCTCTGGTTGATCAGTTCGAAATTGTCATGCAGCGGGGTGAAGTCCGGTGGTGAGTCCGGACTTCGATCGAGGTCATAGGTGAGGGTGAATGTTTCATTCAGCCCCACCGGATCATGGTCGACCGTCACCCGGATTTCAGCCGCCTGCAACTGCACCGGGATCAGCAATAACATCAGTGATGCTGTGACAAGGTTGAAGATCGTTCTATGCCGGTTGATTACCACGACTGCTCCTGGGGAACGCCTCTGCGTTTGCGATATTGATATTCGAATTTGCGGCGCCACAATCCGGCGGGGTCATCCGGTATCTGGCGCAGCCACTGTTCACTGGCCTGCTCCTGCTC
The DNA here is from genome assembly GCA_048629055.1 of Candidatus Bathyarchaeota archaeon. Taxonomy (GTDB): domain Bacteria; phylum Pseudomonadota; class Gammaproteobacteria; order Chromatiales; family Chromatiaceae; genus Sva-25. Next base: position 6,876 of record JAIVTC010000066.1, on the reverse strand, counting down.
GTCCATCGACTTGCGACTGCCTTGCCGTCCCTGTTGCTCCATTTCCTCTTCCCTTGCTTGTTGTTCAGCAGCCTGTCGTTGCTGTTCTCTCTTCTCGGCTTCCTGCTGTTGCGCCTGCTGTTTCTCTGACTGCTCTTTCTCGGCCTCTTGCTCCCTCTCCTGCTGCTCCTTTTGCTGTTGTTGCGAATCAGATTGCTGATCCTGATCTTCCTTTTTCTCATCACTCTGTTGCTGTGAATCAGACTCTTGCTCCTGATCCTGATCCTGCTTGTTCTCTTCAGACTGTTGTTGTGAATCCGATTCCTGCTGCTGATCCTGCTTGTTCTCTTCAGACTGCTGCTGTGAATCCGACTCCTGTTCCTGATCATCCTTACTCTCATCAGATTGCTGTTGAGAATCCGACTCCTGCTGCTGGTCATCCTTGCTCTCATCAGACTGCTGTTGCTCCTTCTCCTGCTGTTGTTGCTCAGACTGTTGCTGCTGTTCGTCTTCCTGCTGTTCGTCCTGACTCTCCTTGTTATCCTGTTGCTGCGACTGCTGTTGATCCTGTTCCTGCTGGCGGCTGTCAGGATCCTGTTTCTCCTGTTGTTTCTGCTGTTGCTGTTTTTCCAGCTCCTTTTTTACCAGTTCGCGGTTGTAGATGGCATTTTCATGCATTTTGTCCTCTTTTATCGCCTCGTCGTATGCCTTGATCGCCTCCTTGTACTTTTTGAGTCTGGCCAGCGCATTGCCGCGATTGTAGTTGGCGCTGACACCCTTGAGCTGCTGCAGATTCTCGACGCTTTGCTGATAATTTTTCGCCAGGTAATTGGCGACCCCCTTGCTGGCGGGGTCGCTGAATTTCTCAGCGGCTTCCTCTGGCTTGCCGGTGCTGAGCGCGCGCTGCGCCTGCTGATCACTGCGCAGCCACATATCCTGCCATAGCTGAGACCATTCGGCAGCATGGGAGGGGGTTGGCTGCAGAATCACAAATGCCAGCATCAGCGCCCAGCCACGGCGAAAAGTCAGGGCAGCCAGCGGCAGCAGCAGCAACAGCAGCCAGATGCCTTCGTTGCGCCACAATTGAGCCTGCAGAGGGTCTTCGGAGTCGCTGACAGCCATGCTCTGGTGACGCGTGAAGCGCGATAGCATCTGCTGCAGATCACGATCATCCAGCGTCGCCTCGATGGCGATACCGTTGCCTGCATCAGCGACCTGGCGCAACTGCTTCATCTGCAGCTTGGCGACGATCATGGTTCCCTGCCGATCCTTGAGAAAGCCTCCCCCCGGCAGAGGGATGGGAGCGCCATTTTCCGTGCCTATTCCGATGATGGAGAGGTCGAAACCTTTGGCGGCGAGCTCCCTGGCGATGTTTGCCGCCCGCGCCGGTTTGGGGATTCCATCGGTCAGCAGCAGGATGTCTCCACTGCTGACGCCACCCTGTTCAAACAGCTTTTCGGCTGATTTCAGGGCCAGATCGGCGCGGCTTCCAGGCACAGGCATGATCGCGGGCGACAGGGCCTTGACCTGCGCCAGGATGGTGTCGTCGTCCTGTGTCAACGGGGTGACAGCAAAGGCGTCTCCGGCATAGACGATCAGCGCGGTCTGTCCCTCGTGGCGCGCCTCGAGCAGATCCGAGAGTTCGAATCTTGCGCGCGTGAGACGATTGGGTTTCTGGTCCTGCGCATACATCGATGCGGAGAGATCGAGCAGAATCACCAGCGGAGACTGCAGTTTATGCACCGGCTGGGGTTGTTTTTTCCATGCCGGGCCGGCAAGCGCTGTGATGGCGATGACGCCTGCAAGGGCGATCAGCCACCATGAACGCTGTTGCTGAACAGTCTCTCCGCGGATGATCACATAGGGCTGCAGGCGTGGATCGACCACTCTGTTCCATTCACCTCCCGTGGATCCACGGGAGCGTCGCAGCTGCCATAGCAGCAGCGCCAGCGGCAGCAGCAGGAGCAGCCACCAGGGATAGATGAAATGAAAATTTTGCATCACCGGCCTCTCCTCAACCACAGTGTGGCAGCGCTGAAAAACATGAACAGCAGCAGTGGCCAGTGAAACAGGTCATGCCGGGGACGGTAGCTTTCGAGCTCTTTTTCCACGGGTTCCAGGCGATCGAGTTCTTCATAGATGCGGGCGAATTCCCGGGTATTATGCGCACGGAAATATTGACCGCCGGTCTCTTTGGCGATGGCTTTCAGCGTCTTTTCGTCGAGATCAGACCTGCCTGCAGAGCGCGTGCCGAATAGTCCTCGCCTCGTACGGGGAATTGCGCCAATGCCAACGGTGTAGATTTTCAATCCCTCCTGTGCAGCCATTTTTGCCGCCTCGAGCGGGCCGACGCGTCCAGCTGTGTTGGTTCCGTCGGTCATGAGGATCAATACCTGTTGGCGATCCTCCTGTTTGCGCAGCTGCTTGATGGCGAGTCCGATAGCATCTCCTATCGCGGTAGATCGACCGGCGAGGCGGGTAGCGGATTCATTCAACAGACGGTAGACGGTTTGATGGTCAAAGGTCAGAGGCGTCTGCAGGTAAGCCTGGTCACCGAACAGGATCAGGCCGATGCGGTCACCCTTGCGTTTTTTGATGAACTCCCCGGCGACCGACTTGGTTGCGGTGAGGCGATCGACTCTGCGGCCGCGCAGTTGAAAATCCTTCTCCTCCATACTCCCCGAGAGATCGATGGCCAGCATCAGGTCACGCCCCGAGCGGCTCACTTCGACAGGGTCTCCAACCCAGGCCGGGCGGGCAGTTGCAGTGACCAGCGCCAGCCAGCCCAACAGCAGCAGTAGCAGCGGCAGCTTGCTGCTGCTGATGCTGATCTCGTCTGCAGCAACTGCGGAGAAGTCATCCAGGTAGGGGATGCGCAGCGCACTGCCGTGCCTGGCTGCGAGGGGAGGTACAAAATACCATATCAGCAGCGGCAGCGGCAGCAACAGAAACATCCACGGCCAGGCGAACTCAAACATCCTGTTTCACCTGTTTCACCTGTTTCTCTGGCTGAGGGGACTGCTGATACTGCAGCCATGAAGCTGTTATGCTGAAAAGTTCGTTGTTGTCACTCTCTGACTGTTTCCGGTAGGGAGCATCTTCAAGCAGCACGCCGGCTCCCTGCGAGAAGTCATCACGGGGCCAGGCGGAGTCGAGCAGCTCCAGCCATGCATTGCCGGTCAAACTGGCGGACTCCTCCCGTCCAAAACGCAGGATCGCCATTCTGCGCAGCAGTGATGAAATCTGCTGCAGCTGCAATAGATGGTCGTCTGTTATTTGTTGAATCCGTTTGAGCTGCTTTTGCGCTTCTACCCAGTAGTCGACAGGGCGTGGACGTATCAGCCACCATCTGAGGGTCAGCGCGAGTATGAGCATGATAATCAGCACTATCCACCAACCCGGCGCAGGCGGCCACCAGCTGAGTGGATCGGGCATATCCGGACCGCGCAGAGGGAGTTCGTCATTCATCGGTTGCGCTCTGCCAGGTGCTGCTGCAGGGTGAGGAAAATGTCATCCTGTGTTGACAGACGAATCAGCGAGAAGTGGTGTTTATGTGCAAGTTGCTGCAACTGCTCTACTCTGGAGGAAGACTGTTGTTGATAATCGACACGCGCTTTTTTGCGCGAGAAATCGAGCTGCAGAAAACGTCTGCTGTCGGTTACTCTCCATTGACCGGCCGCGGGAAATTGCTGCTCCATGGGGTCGCTGATCATCAGTAGATAGAGATCGCTGCGGTGCGCCAGTACCGCAAGCTGTTTGCGCACAACTGCATCGATGCCGTGAAAATCACTCAACAGGAAAATCCGTGAGCCTGGAGTCACGACGCGGCGCAGGTTGCTCAGCGCTTCTGACAACTGCTGTGTTTGAACTTGCGGCGTTTGTGCCCGGGGATGACGCAGCGTAGCTTCACTGATCATCTTCAACAGGTGCAGCAGTCGCGAACGGTTTCTCAGCGGACGCACTTCGTGAATGTTTTCGCCATCAAAAATCAGGCCGCCGACGCGGTCGCCCGCTTTCCATGCGTTCCATGCCAGCAGCGCCGCCGCCTGTGCGGCAATGACCGACTTGAAGACGCCGCGCGTGGCAAAGAACATCGGCGGCTGCAGATCGATGCACAGCAGCACCGGCCGCTCGCGCTCCTCCTGAAACAGCTTGGTGTGCAGCTTGCCGCTGCGCGCCGTGACGCGCCAGTCGAGATTGCGCACATCATCGCCATCCTCATAGGGGCGGGTTTCAGCAAAATCCATACCGCGCCCTTTGAAGGGGGAGAGATGCAGTCCCTGCAGCGAGGCGCGAATAATGCTTCTCGGAGAGGTGATGTGTTGCGCCTTGCCGCCGAGACGGATCAGTGACTGCAGCGACACGGAGACAACACCGTCCAGTTCAGGCTGGAGGTTTTTGCTGGAAATTGCCGTCATGGGACTGCGATTTTCTCCAGCAGGCGATCGATGACGTGATCGGTGGTGATTCCCTCGGCTTCCGCCTCATAGTTCAGCAATAGACGGTGACGCAATACATCATGCGCAATCTCCTGCACATCTTCCGGTCCGACATAGTCGCGTCCGGCAAGCCAGGCGCGGGCGCGCGCGCAGCGGTCCAGCGCCAGGGTGGCGCGCGGGCTGGCGCCCCATGCGATCCATCCGGCAAGATCTTCGCTATAAGTTTCAGGTTTGCGTGTCGCCAGCACCAGTTGAATCAGGTAATCCTCGACAGGCTGGGAGAGGTAGGTTTCGATCACCTGCTGGCGGGCTTTGTGGATGTCATCGCGGGTAACGACGCCTCTCTCCGCAGGCGCCTCGTCAGCAAGCTGTTCGCGCACTTCGCCGCGCACCAGGTGCAGTATCTGTTTCTCATGCTCCCTCTCCGGGTAACCAACGGTCACATGCATGAGGAAGCGGTCAAGCTGCGCCTCGGGTAGCGGGTAGGTTCCCTCCTGCTCGATCGGATTCTGCGTGGCCATGACGAGGAATGGGTCCGGGAGCTTGCGTGTGACTCCGGCGACAGTAACCTGCCTCTCCGCCATCGCTTCCAGCAGCGCCGACTGCACCTTTGCCGGTGCGCGGTTAATCTCGTCCGCGAGGATCAGGTTGTGAAACAGAGGCCCTGGCTGAAAGTGGAATTTCCCCTCCTGCTGGGAGAAGATGTCTGTGCCGGTGATGTCCGCCGGCATCAGATCCGGTGTAAACTGAATGCGCTGATAGTCGCTTTCCAGATGCTGGCCAAGGACATGAATGGCGCGCGTCTTGGCCAGGCCGGGGGCTCCCTCGACCAGCAGGTGTCCATCCGCCAGCAGTGCGATGATCAGTCGATTGACAAGCGTTGGCTGGCCGATCACCTGTTGCTGAAGCCACTGTTCGAGTTTCTGGAAAGTGCTGATTTGAGACATGGGACTCCATTGATTATTGCTGAATCGGTAGGGTTGTGATCTTATCAATACCAGCAGTCAAAAGGTAGTTTTGATTCAAGGAGGCTGTCCAAGAATAAAAAACCTACTGCGGAAACGCCCTTTTGGCCAGATTTTCCGTCCATTATCGTTAAATAGCGCTGCTATTCGCCTCAAATGCATGAAAAATCTGACTCAAAATGGCGTTCCCTCGCTACGGGCCCTATTCTCGGACAGCCTCCTGACTTCCTGGGGTACAATCCCACTTTTTATGATTAATTCCCCTCCGAGAGGAATGAATTTATGATTATCACGCTCTCTCCGTCCAAAGGGCAGGAGTTTGAAACTGCTGCAGCAAGCGCTATCAGCACCCAACCCGATCAGCTCGCGAATTCCCAAGTGCTGATCGATGAATTGCGCAAGGTGGATGCTGACTCGCTGCGGCAATTGATGACCATCAGCGAGAATATCGCCAATTTGAACGTGGAGCGCTATCGATCATTCTCCACTCCTTTTACTTTGCAGAATGCCAAGCAGGCGCTGTTTGCATTCAAGGGGGATGTCTATAGTGGTATCGATGTGGATGCCTACAGCGAGGATGATCTGCAGTATGCGCAGCAGCATCTGCGAATTCTCTCCGGGCTCTATGGCGCCCTGCGTCCGCTCGACCTGATCCAGCCCTACCGCCTGGAGATGAAGACCAAACTGAGCAATCCGAAAGGGGACAATCTCTACCAGTTTTGGGGGGAGCGCATCACCGACAGCCTCAATGATCTGCTGGAGCAGCAGCAGGAGCCTGTGCTGATCAACCTCGCATCCAACGAATATTTCAAAGCGGTCAAACCCAAACTGTTGAAGGGGCGTCTGCTGAACATCAAATTTAAGGAGACCAAAGCGGGAAACACCCGGATTATCGCCATATTTGCAAAGCGCGCGCGCGGCATGATGACGGATTTTATACTGCGCAACAGGATTGAATCTCCTGAAGGCATCAAGGCGTTCAAGCGGGGCGGCTACCGGTTTTCAGCAGCGGATTCAGATGATAAACAGTGGACTTTCACCCGTTTACAGCCGCCGGGGAAAAAGTAATTCTGAATAACTTCAATTTACTCGTTGAATATTGTAGGGGGATAAGCGACAGTGCATCCACCAAGTCATTGCGAGGAGCCTCAGGCGACGCGGCAATCTGCTTGAGATTGCCGCGCGCCGCTCGCAATGACAACATGACTTAACAGCAGCCAAGGTCCGCTCAATGATGGATGCGGCAATGGTTATTACCTACAATCTTATTGCACTTCCTCCATCCATGGAGGTCGCAAAAAGACACCTTATCCCTCCTACGGATTCAGCGTTGACTCAAGATGTAGTCGATGATCTGCCGGTGTTCTGCTTCAGAGAGGCTCTCTTCAAAGGAGGACATCACTTTCCCTCCGTAATGAATGGTTTTATGAATGAATTCTTTCGGCTCATCCAGAGTGGCTGCTTCGCGATGACAGCCGTAACAGTTTTCAGTA
>JAIVTC010000065.1:0-7379 GCA_048629055.1 Candidatus Bathyarchaeota archaeon | reverse complement strand
GCGGAATTTTTGTTTGTGGTTTTTGTTGCCACGTCGGGCGCATAGTGAACTATGTAACCAAAGTGGCGGCGAAAAGCACGGACAAAAAGGCAAGCGAGATTGGTATTTTAATAAATGCCTCATCCCTCAGTTAAGATTTCTCCTTTCAGTCGAAATGACAGCTTTTGAGCGTTTTGCAATCGGCCATCGTTGAACTCCGCCACAAAATCCGGATAAAAATAGCCCTTCGCCAACGGCAGCCTGAAGGAGGCCTGCTCCCGATTCACCAGGTTCCGCAATGTCACTTGGTCAACAACATCCAACACTGCAACGCTGATTCTGGCTGCTTCAGCCGTGCGTTGGTATTTGTCTCTCCAGCCCGCATCCGTATTGGAGCTGCCGCCACTCTCCGGCCCATTTTGCAGGCGATGGATTAATGATGCAAATATTGAAATATTGGGTTGTCGCTGGCTGTGGCTATTATCTGTTGACTGCCCCCGCATACTTCAGTAATACTTGATTTTCTGATATTGAGAATAATTATCAATGATAAAATATTGGTAAATAAAAACAATAATGATATCTACTTTTCTTATCTCCACTGATGCTATATCCTTTGAGATACCAAAGGATATCTCCTTTGGCATAACCACATGAGGAGAGAAAATAAATATGAGTCACAATGCCGTAGTCATCGTACATATCGATGAAACACTGTCAGATACCGAGATCCATGATGTAGAACGGAATGTCTCCATAGAAGATGGCATACACTCTGCCTGTATGAATACTCGCACCAGGCATCTGATGATTGTTGACTATGATGCAAAACGCATTAAATCTGTTCAGTTGCTCGGACAGATTCGCTCACAAGGGCTGAATGCTAAATTGATTGGGGGGATATAGGGGCTCCGTGCAGGGTTGGGAACTGCTATTGAAGCAACCCTCCAACCCTGCTTCTTCCGCAGATTTATTGAGAAATTACGAAACAACGACTGAGCCTCTTGCAAAACTCGTAAATAGTGAGTTTTGTCATCTCGAACGAATGTGAGAGATCTTATTTATCAATGAGTTAAGATTTCTCCTTTCAGTCGAAATGACAGCTTTTGAGAGTTTTGCAAGAAGTTCGACTGTTACTGTTTTTCACCCGGTGGCGAAATAATCGGCCAGAAAATCGTCGAATGTGCCTCTATCCGCCGCCTCTTTCTGCTGCTGACGCTGCAATGAGTTGACGCCTTCATCGATAAAACGCTGCTCGGTTTCACTGCTGATTTTGCGTTGATGGAAGTAGCGGTTGTGCTGCAACGACTTGCGCCTGGCGAAGTGATAGAAACTCTCACCATTGTCGCGCATCTCTTCGAGCATGAACGCAGACGGCGTCTCTTCAGCGTTCTCGATCTTGCGGCGCTGCAGGTTCAGGGCCGCCTGATAGGGAGCGCCAATCTCATTGGCATCCAGAAGAGAGCAGACTGCTTCCATGTTGCAGAGCAGTTGTTCGCCCCACACCCTGAGCGTAATATCATTGCCATTGCGACGCAATTTCAATCCAGACTCCCTGCCGCGGCGTGCGCTCAGCAACAGGTTGTTATCGATTTCAGGGCGCTCATCGGGAGTGATCGGCGGACTCTCCTGAAACATGCAGGTCAGCAGAAAAGTCTCCAGAAACAGCATCTGGGTTTCATCGATCCCCTGCGGCTGATAAGCATTGACATCCAGTGAACGCAGTTCGACATAACGGATGCCACGCGCATTCAGTGCGCTGGTCGGTTTTTCCATGCCCTGCAATAACTGCTTGGGCCTGACGGTACTGTAGTACTCATTCTCGATCTGCAGAATGTTGGTGTTCAGCTGTCTGTAGCCGCCATCTTCATTCTTGAGACCAATCTGCTCCCACACCGGCGAGGATGTACTGATGGCGCACCGTAGCGAGTCGATATAGCTTTCGAGAGTGTCGTAGTTGGCCTTGATGCCGACGCTCTCCTCTTTCTGGTTCTGATAGCCAATATCACTCATGCGCAGTGAGGTCGCATAGGGTTCGTAATATGTCCCCTCGTCGAACTCCTGCATATTCACGGCCTGATCACCGAAAAATGTTTTGCACACCGCCGGGGAGGCGCCGAAAAGATAGGGGATGATCCACCCGTAGCGCTGCAGATTACGCACCATCCCCATGTAGCTGGCATCGACCAGGCTCCGCCCCTCTCCTTGCAGACCCTTGATGCCTCCTTTGATGCTTGCCCACAGCGGCCAGAAGTTCTCTGCAATCGAGTAGTTGTAATGCACTCCGGCAATGACCTGCATCACCTTGCCGTAACGATGCCCCAGGCCAACCCGGTAAACATGCTTCATACGCCCGGCATGCGACTCACCGTAGCGGGCGATAGGAATATGCGTCCCGCCTGCCAGCACGCAGGGCATCGATGTCGCCCACAGGATCTCATCGCCGAGGTTTTTATAGACGTGGGTATGGATATCGGAGAGACAATCAAGACTCTGCCTGGCGCCATGCAGTGGCGGCGTAATCAGTTCCAGCATCGCTTCCGAGTAATCGGTGGTGACCCAGGAATTCGTCAGCGCAGAACCCAGCGCAGCAGGGTGCGCCTTTTGCGACAGGGTGCCGTCAGGCGCTACGCGCAGGCTCTCTTTTTCAAGCCCGATCAGATGCTGCTGCAGCAGATCCGCTGCGCCGCTGTGCTGTAGTTCGATGACCAGCCCGTCAAGATTGTTCACTGGAATATCTCTTGTGTTTGGATAATCTGCATAATCTCTTGTGGTGAATCGACACGCCAGGCATGTAAACCTGATGTAGTGGAGATTGACTGCAGATTGATGCGCTGGCCTACATGGACGTAGGTCAGGGGCGCGAGCAGGCCGTTCCTGCGCATCCTGCGCTCACGGCATTTGTACGTCCATGTACGGCAGACGCGGAAGCTTCGTCCCTCAGCACATCCAATGGAAAGTCGAACCTGCCACTAAAAAGGGGCCTTGCGGCCCCCTTGATGACTACAGGCAGTCTGGATAGGAAATCACTCGCCCTCTTCGACGGCCTTCATACTCAGACGAACACGTCCCTGCTTGTCAAGTTCCAGCACCTTGACCTTGACGATATCGCCTTCGGACAACTTGTCGGTCACCTTCTCGACACGCTCGTTGCAGATCTGGGAGATATGCACCAGACCATCCTTGCCGGGAAGAATGGTGACAAATGCGCCGAAATCCATGATGCGGGCAACCTTGCCTTCGTAGACCATACCGACCTCCACGTCAGCAGTGATCTGCTCGATGCGCTTGATGGCCGCTTCTGCAGCAGCCTTGTCGGCAGAGGCCACCTTGATGATGCCATCGTCATTGATATCGATGGAGGCGCCGGTCTCTTCCGTAATGGAACGAATGGTGGCGCCGCCCTTGCCGATGACATCGCGGATCTTGTCCGGATTGATCCTTATCGTGGTGATGCGCGGCGCATGCTCGGACATGTGCTCGTTGGGCGCCGAGATCACCTTGTTCATCTCATCAAGAATGTGCAGACGGGCATGTTTCGCCTGCTCCAGCGCAATCTCCATGATCTCTTTGGTGATGCCCTCGATCTTGATGTCCATCTGCAGGGCATTGACGCCTTCAGCAGGACCGGCAACCTTGAAATCCATGTCGCCGAGATGATCCTCATCACCCAGGATATCGGTGAGTACGGCAAAATCATCGCCCTCCTTGATGAGGCCCATGGCAACACCGGAGACGGGGGATTTCAACGGCACACCGGCATGCATCAATGAGAGGCTGGTGCCGCACACAGACGCCATCGAAGAGGAGCCGTTTGACTCTGTAATCTCCGAGACCACACGAATCGAATAGGGAAATTCCTCCATATTTGGCATCGATGCCTGCACGCCGCGCTTGGCAAGGCGTCCGTGACCAATTTCACGACGCTTGGGACTGCCGACGCGGCCAGTTTCGCCAACGCAGTATGGAGGGAAGTTGTAGTGCAGCATGAAATGCTCTTTATAGGTGCCTTCCAGCGCATCGATGATCTGTGAATCACGCTCCGTACCCAACGTGGTAACGACCAGCGCCTGGGTCTCGCCCCGGGTGAAGAGCGCCGAACCGTGCGTGCGCGGCAGTACACCGGTGCGCACTGTAATCGGGCGCACCGTCCTGGTGTCGCGGCCATCGATGCGTGCTTCTCCAGCCAGAATACGGCTGCGGACAATCTTTTTCTTCAGTTTGTCGAGTACATCGCCAACATGGGCACAGTCCCATTTTGGATCATCGCCACCACAAAATTGTTCAACGACATCCTTCTTGACTGCGTCAAGCTTGGCATAGCGTTCCATTTTGTCTGCAATCTGATAGCCCTCAACGACACCATGCGTCGCGGCAGCCTCAATAGCAGCGACCAATTCCTCATCAACTTCCGGCGCCATCCACTCCATCACGGGCTTATTGACCTCTGCAGCCAACTCCTTGATGGCATCGACCACCACCTTGCTCTGCTCATGTCCATACAGAACTGCGCCCAGCATGACATCCTCGGGCAGGGCATTGGCTTCAGATTCAACCATCAGCACAGCGTGTTCCGTACCGGCGACAATCAGATCCAGATCAGAGGCATCGCTGAGTCCGGCAGGCGGATTAAGCAGATATTCCCCATCCTTGTAGCCGACGCGCGCTGCGCCTACAGGGCCATTGAACGGCAAACCGGAGATCGCCAGTGCAGCAGAAGCGCCGATCAGCGCCGGAATTTCAGGATCGACGTCTGGGTTCAGGGAGACCACGGTCAGGATGATCTGCACTTCATTGGTGTAACCCTTCGGGAACAGCGGGCGAATCGGCCGGTCAATCAGGCGGCAGGTGAGGATCTCCTTCTCGCTGGGACGTCCTTCACGACGAAAAAAACCACCGGGTATCTTGCCCGCGGCATAGGTTTTTTCCTGATAATCGACAGTCATTGGAAAAAAGTCACGTCCTGAATCCGCATCTTTACTACCGACAACTGTTGCCAGAACGATGGTTTCATCCATGTTGACCATCACAGCTGCATCAGCCTGACGGGCTATTTCAGCCGTTTCCAGCGTTACGGTATTCTCGCCAAATTGAAATGTTTTACTAATTGGTGTGGGTGTCACAAGTTCATCCTCGACAGGTGTTATTGAGTAGTTATGTAGGAGTTGTCCATTAAAAACTTCCCGGATAATGCGCAGCAATGTTGTTCGTATTCAAGGCGCAGCAAGGGGCGCATAGCAGCGTTATGTAACTCTTGCTGCAACGCAGAAGAGGGACAACAGGGCAAGCAGAATCGGGAAGTTATTATTTGTCAGCTCCTTAGTTAGCGGCGCAGGCCAAGACCCGAAATAAGGTCACTATAGCGCTGCACATCCTTTTTCTTCAGGTAGTCGAGCAACTTACGGCGGGAGTTAACCATGTGGATCAGGCCACGTCGTGAGTGGTGGTCTTTTTTGTGGGTTTTGAAGTGTTCGGTCAGGTAAGTGATGCGTGAAGTAAGCAGTGCCACCTGAACCTCCGGGGAACCGGTGTCACTCTCTGAACGCTTGTATTGATCAATAACAGCCTGTGTGTCTGTTGCACTCATTGCCATGATATTTCTCCATTGAAATATGTGAATAAAATGGCCCCCGGCAATGAGTCCAGGATGACCACGGATAAAGACGAAGCATAATAACACAGAGCTGCCTGCTGTTCAGCAGGATCTTACAGATTTTTAACCACAGATAAACACAGATGCACACAGATATTTTTTACATCTTTTCATCTGTGTTTATCTGTGTACATCTGTGGTTCATTCTATTGACCGGATTAGTCCCCAAAACTCGTACCGACGCGGCGGGCGCTCTCGATCCAGGCGTGATCCGGTGGGACCAGTTTCTTTTTGCCGGCCACCTCTTCGAGTGAAATCGCGACAGCCTCCTCGCCCCTGGCCGCCACCATCACGCCATAGTTTTCTGCATCGATCAGGTCGGCGCAGGCGGTGCCGAGACGGGTTGCCAGAATCCGGTCTGCCGCTGAAGGCGTGCCGCCGCGCTGCAGGTGTCCAAGGATGGTGATGCGCGACTCCAGACCGGTCAACTCCTCTAACTTGCCGGAGAGAGAGAGCGTATTGTCGATATGCTCGCGCTCGATCTGTGCCAGCACCTTTTTCGCCTCTTTTTTCTCTTTTTTGCTCTTCGGAGCGCGTTTGATCGCATCCGCCTGGTGAAATTTCTCGGCAACACCAATCGGCATGGCCCCCTCCGACACTGCAACGATGCTGAAATTCTTGCCGCTGCGCACGCGCATGCGAATCGCCTCGGCGATGCGTTCGACATCGTAGGCAATCTCTGGAATCAGGATGACATCGGCACCGCCGGCAATGCCTGCGCCCAAAGCCAGCCAGCCTGACCTGTGCCCCATGATCTCTGCCACGATAATGCGATGATGGCTGTGCGCAGTGCTGTGAAGGCGGTCGATCGCATCTGTGGCGATACCCAGCGCTGTGTCATAGCCAAAGGTGACATCCGTACCCCAGACATCGTTATCGATGGTCTTGGGCAGGGTGATCACATTCAGCCCCTTCTGCTTCAGCAGCAGCGCATTTTTTTGCGTACCGCCGCCTCCCAGGCAAACCAGCGCATCCAGGTGCCGGGCATGGTAGTTCTCGACAATGACGTCGGTCATGTCCATGGTTTTGCCGCCCACCATCATGCGGTCAGGTTTGTCACGTCCGGTTCCGAGGATGGTGCCGCCACGGGTGAGGATATCCGACAAAACGCCTCCGTCCAGCGCCATGGTGCGATTCTCGACCAGGCCGCGAAAACCGTCACGAAAGCCGATGATCTGCATGCCGTAGTAGCTTTGCGCCGCCTTGCCAACACCGCGTATCGCAGCATTCAGTCCAGGGCTGTCTCCGCCCGCCGTGAGGATACCGATATGTTTGGTCATTGATGTCTCCTTGTGAATAGATCTGTTATTTTAGCTGTTGGCGCAGCAAGCATTTCGCGGTCAGAAGACCGCTCCCACACCCTGTTGTCCTATTACATTATAACCAACGAATTACCGCACCTTGCCATCAAGTTCGCGCAGCCAGGCAAGGCGTTCGGCAATCTTTGCTTCAAGCCCGCGATCGACGGGATGTTACCAGGATTGCCCGGCGAGCTCTTCCGGCAGGTAATTTTCACCTGCAGCATAAGCATTGGGCTCATCGTGTGCATAGCGGTATTTTTTTCCGTAATCGAGCTCCTTCATCAGCTTTGTGGGCGCATTACGCAGGTGCAGCGGCACTTCCAGGGATCCTGAATTTTTCGCCGCCTTCATAGCGCTGTTGAAAGCCGTATAGACGGCGTTGCTCTTTGCCGCGACTGCAAGGTAGATGACGGCCTGCGCAATGGCGAGCTCCCCCTCCGGACTGC
>JAIVTC010000064.1:0-3450 GCA_048629055.1 Candidatus Bathyarchaeota archaeon | reverse complement strand
AAGGGATGAGGCATTTATTAAAATACCAATCTCGCTTGCCTTTTTGTCCGTGCTTTTCGCCGCCACTCTGGTTACATAGTTCACTATGCGCCCGACGTGGCAACAAAAACCACAAACAAAAATCCTGCGCATCTTGGTACTTTAATTTCTGCCTCATCCCTAATTTTTCACCACTGAAAAGAAATTAACCACAGATGAACACGGATGCACACAGATAGGATGAAATCTCTTCATCTGTGTTTATCTGTGTTCATCTGTGGTAAAAAACTCTGTTGAGGTGACGGTTTGTAAACTGGGTTTTTATGCTGTTTTCCGTGTGTTCCGTGGTTCATTTTTTCTGGGGTAATTGAGTTACCTCTGGAGATTGTTCCGCACAACATCCGCCACCTGTTCACTGATCCGGTTCACCTGTGCCGCGTCTACTCCCTCAACCATGACCCGGATCAGCGGCTCGGTTCCGGATGGACGCAGCAGGATTCTTCCCTGCTTGCCGAGCTCCACTTCAGCATCTCTAACAGCCTCCTTAACTACAGCAAGCTGCATGATATCTGCCGCATTACTGGAACCAAGAGAGACATTAATCAGCTGCTGTGGACATTTTTCCATGTCTGCACTCAGCTCATACAATGAACGACCGGTGCGCACGATCTCGGCTATTACCTGAAGCCCGGCAATGGTGCCGTCACCCGTGGTTGTTTTGCTGCGGCAAATGATATGCCCTGCTGATTCACCGCCAAGTATCCAGTCATTTTTAACCAGGCGCTCCATGACAAAGCGATCGCCAACATCAGTGCGCTGCAGCTCGATCCCCTCTCTCTTGAGCGCAAGCTCGAGTCCCAGGTTGCTCATCAGGGTGCCAACCACATGCCCCTTAAGCAACTGCTGTTGCTTACGCGCTCTTGCGATGATAAAGAGAATCTCGTCACCGTCGATCAATGTTCCCTTGTGATCCACCATAAAGACACGATCACCATCACCGTCAAGCGCCATGCCGAGATCCGCCTTTTCGTCGATGACCCGTTGCTGCAGTTGCTGCGGATGGGTGGAGCCGACATTGTCATTGATGTTAATCCCATTTGGGCTGACCCCCATCGGAATGACTTCGGCGCCAAGTTCGGACAGCACCTTGGGAGCAATCTGGTAGGTTGCGCCATGCGCGCAATCAACCACGATTTTTAGTCCTTGAAAATTGGTCTCCTGTGAAATCGAACTTTTGCAGAATTCGATGTAACGCCCCTGTGCATCATCGATGCGATCCGCTTTGCCGAGATATTCGGAATCGACCGTCTCCATGGGCTGGTCAATCATCGCCTCGATTGCAAGCTCAACCTCATCCGCCAGTTTGTCTCCCTGCGCCGAGAAAAACTTGATGCCATTGTCGTAATAGGGATTGTGCGATGCGCTGATCACAATGCCCGCACAGGCATGAAAAGTGCGTGTCAGATAGGCGATTCCCGGTGTCGGCATTGGCCCTGTCAGCAACACATCAACACCTGCTGCAGAGAGCCCCGCCTCCAGGGCAGACTCAAACATATAACCGGAGATACGCGTATCCTTGCCGATAACAACCTTAACCTTGTTCGACCCTCCACCAAGAACCCGCCCTGCAGCCCAACCAAGCTTGAGGATGAATTCCGGCGTCACCTTGTCATGTCCGACCCGTCCGCGAATTCCATCCGTACCAAAATGCTTTCTGCTCATCGATGAATCACTGCTGTTGTTACCCGCATTGCATCGACTGTCGCCCTGACATCATGAACGCGTAAAATGGATGCACCCTTCATGGCTGCAATGACTGCTGCGGCAAGACTCCCATAGAGGCGCTCATCAGCTCCTCTCTTACCCAGGATCCGGCCAATCATACTCTTGCGGGATAGACCCGCCAATAGCGGATAGCCCAAAGCGGTCAAACTCTCAAGATTTTGCAGCAACAGCAAATTATGCTGCAATGTCTTGCCGAAACCAAACCCCGGATCGAGCAGGATACGCTGTGCAGGAATGCCGGCAGCTATGCAGGCCTGAGCCCGTTGTTGCAGAAAGCCTGAGACATCCGCAACCACATCATCATACTGCGGCTGCTGCTGCATCGAGCGGGGCTTGCCCTGCATGTGCATCAGGCAAACAGGGATCTGTGCCTCACTGGCGGCTTCGATCGCGCCCACAGCAGACAATGCGCAGACATCATTGATCATGCCGGCACCTGCTGTGGCTGCTTCGCGCATCACTTCGGGTTTGCTGGTATCGATGGAGACCGGCACAGCGAGTTCGCAAGCGAGGGCTTCAATGACCGGGATAACGCGATCCAGCTCCTGCTGGAGAGAGACTGACTCTGCTCCGGGGCGTGTGGATTCACCGCCTACGTCGATGATTGCCGCACCTTCATCGACCATTCTGAGCGCGTGTTTCAGGGCTTCGGACGGCTTGATAAACATCCCGCCGTCAGAGAATGAGTCCGGCGTAACATTCAGAATCCCCATGACGCGGGGTTCGTTGAGATCAAGATCAAGATTGGCGCAACGAATGATCATAGAAAGAGAATCACTACGGCTTGACGTTTTAAACCACGCAACACACGGAATTTATTGGCTCCTCTTTCCGTGTGTTCCGTGGTTCCTATCTTTTTGTGGATCAGTGCTGACTGGCAGGATCGCCAATCTGACCTTCACCCTTGTCATCTTTTTTTGCTGTCTCCTCTGGCGCCGCAGAATCGCCATCATCGTCCGAATCCAGATCAGTGCCTACCCAGTCAGCCGGGGGACGCGGGGTCTTGCCGGCCATGATGTCAGCAATCTGCTCCTTGTCGATGGTCTCGTATTTCATCAGAGCATCAGACATCGCATGCAGTTGATCCAAATGTTCGGTTAAAATTTCATGGGCGCGATCATAGTTGCGGTCGATGAAGGCGCGAATCTCCTCATCGATGGCGTGCGCGGTATCATCCGAGACATTCTTGTGCGTGGTCACCGATCTACCCAGAAAGATCTCGCCCTCCTCTTCACCATAGGAGAGTGGTCCGAGGCGCTCCGAGAGTCCCCAGCGGGTCACCATGTTGCGGGCGATCTCCGTCGCCCGTTCAATATCGTTGGAGGCGCCTGTGGTGACGCTCTCGCTGCCAAATATCAACTCCTCGGCGATGCGTCCGCCAAACAGGCTGGAGATCTGGCTTTCAAGAAACTCCTTGCTGTGACTGTACCTGTCCTGCTCGGGGAGAAACATGGTGATGCCCAGGGCGCGGCCACGTGGAATAATGCTGACCTTGTAGACAGGATCATGCTTGGGCACATTCAGGCCGACGATTGCGTGCCCAGCCTCATGGTAGGCCGTCAGTTTTTTCTCATCCTCGGTCATCACCATGGAGCGGCGTTCCGCGCCCATCATGATCTTGTCCTTGGCCTTCTCCATATCGTCCATGTCGACATGTTTTTTATTGAGACGCGCCGCTAACAACGC
>JAIVTC010000063.1:0-2331 GCA_048629055.1 Candidatus Bathyarchaeota archaeon | reverse complement strand
AGTTCAGGGATCACCTGGAAGCGAGGCGAGCAGACGCTGCTGGCGACGCCCAACCTCAAAGAGAGCGCCGTCACTATCATTGATATGAAAAGCTGGAAGCCCATCAAGAAAATCCCTACCCTGGGCTCCGGCTTTTTCATGCGCAGCCACGAAAACTCCCCCTATGCCTGGGTCGATGTCTTTTTCGGCAAGGATAAGGATGCCATGCATGTAATCGACAAACAGACCCTGGAGATCGTAAAGACCCTGCGACCGGCGCCCGGCAAAACCTCGGCGCATGTGGAGTTCACCCGCGACGGCCGCTATGCGCTGGTCAGCATCTGGGAGATGGACGGCGCAATCGTCGTCTATGACGCCAGGACCCTGGAGGAGATCAAGCGCATTCCCATGAAAAAGCCCGTGGGAAAATATAACGTCTATAACAAAATTACACGCTCAGCAGGAACCAGTCATTAACGGATAATCACATATCTCTCGCTACCCGAAATCCGGTATCGTCGCTTCGTCTTGTGGGAAAATCACGCCAGCGATTGGCTGAGCGGATCTCTTTTGGAGGGAAACTCCATGCTCCGCCACGAATGACCCGCTTGCCGCAGCCGGTTTTTTCCAATGGCGAACCATCGGCGGGTGCTTCTGCGAAGCTGTCATGGTAGCAGTCTGCCACCCATTCAAAGACATTGCCGGCTGTATCATGCAAGCCGAGTGGATTTGCAGAAAACTTACCAACCGGAGAGATTTGAGCGCCGTCCCAGAGTGAATTGCAGCCTTCGCAGTTGGCCCTGGCTATGCCGGTTTCATCACCCCACCAATATTTCGTTGCGGTTCCAGCCCGCGCCGCATATTCCCATTCGGCATCACTGGGCAGGCGGTATCGCTTGCGGGTTTTCTTGCTGAGCCATTCTGTATAGGCCTTGGCATCCTGCCACGAGACATTGACGACAGGGTTGTCTCCCCGTCCCCAGTCTTCATCATCAGGCATATCGCAGTTGGTCGAGGCACAAAACTGATCGTACTCGTCAAATGTGACTTCAAAGACGCCTATCGCAAATGTTCCGGGAGTTACAGATGTTGGGGGACGCTCATCACTGTCACCCTGCGCATCCCCTCTGACAAACTCGCGACCCTGGATAATGACCATTTCGGGGGCAGGCGAACCATCGACCATCGTATCCTGAAACAGGGATGGCGGAGGCAGTTCCCAGCGGTGAGAGAAATCCACTTTGGCATTATCAGCGCTGACACTAAAGCGAATGCCGGATAGCATTTCAACTGGCAGTTTGAGTATCACTCCATCACTGGTTTCAACCAGAAAATGCTCCAGCATGAGTTGCCCCTGATGGATCACGCCATCCACCAGCGTGATCTGCGTTGTTGGCTTCTCCTCTTCATTGGGCTCATCAACGGGCACTGTAATGCGATCGATGAAGCGAATTTTTCCGGTGTCGATGATCTCTATCGATGAGGGGGTTTTGAACAACAGATCCCTGGTAAGAACCCGCGCCACAAACTGGTCGCCAAAACGGCTCTTGATGACATCTGGAGTCTGCCGGGGCGAAGGTCGAATGCCTCGCGGGGCGAAAATGATCTCGGCAATGTCACCTGTAGCCAGCGGCAATGTTGCATCAAGCACCCGCAGCATGGTTATTTCACTCTCCACAACCTCCCCGTAAAAGCGCTCACCCTGTCGGGTAGTAAGCAGATTAGGAGGCTTGCCGGCGCCTTTTTTCACTGTGTGCAGCCGATGGTATGGAATGGATATTCTGCCAAATCCGGTGTTGACAGAGAGGGACTCAACGGCGACCGTACCCTGGTGAATGTCTCCGTTTTTCATGGTGACAATGTCGAAGCCAGAGGCTTTTCCACTAAATGCAGAGAGCGGAGAGATGAGCAATAGCAGAGCTAATACAGACACCAGCACCCTGTTGGTTGTATGCGGCTTATCAATAACTGCTGGCATTGTTCTAGCGGGACCAAGTCTCAGACTGACGAGGCATGAAAGCGATTATTTTCTCTCGCCAAGACGCCAAGACCGCAAAGGTTTTTCTTGGCGAGCTTTGCGCCTTTGCGAGAGTCATTATTGAAATTTGACTCATTTGTAAAGATGTTAACCACTCAAGAATTCCAGTGCCAAAATCATGGTGGATGCGCTGACGCTTATCCCCCCTACAACTACCTCCCTGTATGCAAAACACATCCATGAACGGCTAACTCATACCCTTCTGCTTGAGCAGGGGGCTGTATTCCTGGTCTGTGCCGTTGATATGATTGACCAGCCAGTTCTTCAGATAAAGCGCGACATCCTCCAGCGCCTCGTGTCCACGCTTTTCGTAG
>JAIVTC010000062.1:0-10284 GCA_048629055.1 Candidatus Bathyarchaeota archaeon | reverse complement strand
CTGCCGGCGTTTTAGATTCTCGGTTTCAAAACGTCGCCGCTGCTCAGCGGCATCCGCCAGTTCATGGAATCCATTCGCCAGCTCCATACCCTGGAAAAAATATTCAAAACGCTCGGCAACACGTGGATCCTGTGACGACAATTGTGACAATGACGCCTGCGCAGCCGGATAATCATACACAATCACTCCCTGCTGCCGTAGCAGCCAGGGGCCTACGCAAAGTTCGAACAGCATCTCGATGAGCCAGCCAGGGTGCGCTGATTCAGGAATGACAACTCCTGCAGCTTCGGCCCTACCCAGCAGCTGCGCATGAGTTGCTGTAAAAAGATCCAGGCTTGTATGGGTAAGAAATAGATCGGCATAGCGATGGCGCTCTGCTGCAACGCAACCGGGCAACAGCTGTATCAACAAGGCATCCACCTCATCCATCAGCTGAAGATGATCATAATCGATGCGATACCACTCCAGCAGGGTGAACTCGGGGTTATGCTGGCGGCCGCTCTCACCATTGCGAAAGGCATGGCAAATCTGAAAGATCGAACCGCTGCCCGCAGCGAGCAGGCGCTTCATAGGAAATTCAGGTGAGGTTTGTAGATAAAGCCTGTCCAATTGATGACTGCCCGGCGGACGAAAACCTGACAGCATCGGATCAATTGCAGCATCCGGGTTTGCCGAGGATGAGACGACCGGAGTCTCCACTTCAAGCACGCCCTTGTCAGCAAAAAAACGGCGGATCCCACTCAATAGAGAGGCGCGCTCCCGCAGCATCCTGATTGAGGCACAGGGTTGCCAGTCATTCATTAGGGATGAGGCAGAAATTAAAGTACCAGGATGTGCAGAATTTTTGTTCGTGGTTTTTGTTGCCACGCCGGGCGCATAGTGAACTATGTAACCAGAGTGGCGGCGAAAAGCACGGACAAAAAGGCAAGCGAGATTGGTATTTGAATAAATGTCTCATCCCTTACTACGCGCGTGAGACATACTCTCCGCTGCGGGTATCCACTTTTACCACTTCATCGATCTGCACAAATAGCGGAACCCGTATGACAGTCCCTGTTTCGAGAGTAGCGGGTTTACCTCCGCCGCCCGAAGTATCCCCCTTGAGACCCGGATCGGTATCCGTAATACGCAGCGTCACAAAATTGGGCGCTTCGACAATCAGCGGATTGCCGTTCCACAATGTCACGTTGCAATCGTCCTGCTCCTTGATCCACTTGATGGCATCGGCAACTGCGGCTTCAGCGGCGGCATATTGCTCGAAGCTCTGCGGATCCATAAAATGCCAGAATTCACCATCGGTATAGAGGTATTGCAATGTAGTTTCCAGCACATCAGCCGCTTCAACACTCTCACCGGATTTGAAGGTTTTTTCGATCACACGGCCTGTTTTCAGGTTTCTTATCTTCACACGACTGAAGGCCTGACCTTTTCCGGGCTTGACGAATTCATTTTCAATGATTGAATATGGGTCATTATCAAGCATAATCTTGAGACCACTGCGGAATTCGTTGGTATTGTAGGTTGCCATTGTTTCCTCGAAAGCAGCAAGTAAATAAACTCGACTATGATACCCCGAAGCGCAACAATACCAAAGAACCCATCCTGGCAGCGGCAGATGAGCTACTCCTTTGCCCGACTATCCGCACTGCTCGAATGGCTCGGTCTTGACAGGGATGAGTTGCCATATCAGTGTGATGACTCTGCAGACTTCCCGTTCCGGGTCACCCGTGATTTTGCATCACGCATGCATAAAGGAGATGCTTACGACCCGCTGCTGCTGCAAGTTTTACCACTGCAACAAGAGTCGCTCGTTGCCGATGGATTTAGCCTGGATCCGGTTGGCGATATGAGTGCGGCAGTTTCACAGGGCGTGCTTCAAAAATACAATGGACGCGCTCTGCTGATCACCACCGCAGCCTGCGCCATTCACTGCCGCTATTGCTTTCGCCGCCACTTCCCCTATCAACAGCAGCACCTTGAACAGCAGCTTTGCGACCAGACCCTGGAAAAGCTCGATACTCCCGATATCACTGAAATCATACTTAGCGGCGGTGACCCGCTGACACTCAACGATCAGCGCCTGGCGCAGCTGTTATCACAGTTGAAACAACTCCCCCATCTAAAGCGGTTGCGCATCCATACACGCATGCCGGTCATCCTGCCTTGCAGAGTCACACCTGAACTGGTGGAGATGCTGCAAAATTTCCCGCTGCCGGTAACGACTGTGCTGCACGTCAACCACCCCAACGAACTCGACAAGAGTGTCGCCACAGCCTTGCATCAACTGCGTCACAGCGACACGCACATCCTGAATCAGGCAGTACTGCTCAAAGGGATCAATGACAAGACAGGGGTATTAAAGGAGTTGTGTGAAAAGGGATTCGACATGGGAATCCTCCCCTACTATGTGCATCAACTTGACAGAGTTCACGGCAGTGCACATTTTCAGGTCTGCAGAGAACGCGCTCTCGAGCTTGAAGAGCAGTTGAGAAAACAGCTGCCCGGCTACCTGGTTCCAAGATTTGTCACGGAGATAACTGGTGAGGAGTCAAAAATGCCAATGGGGAGGTTTTAGGCAGGTTTTAAGTTTTAGGTGGTTAGGTTTTAGGTCAGTAGCCAGTGCACTTAAAACCTAAAACCTAAAACCTAAAACCTAAAACCTAACCACCTAACCACCTAAAACTTCCCCTCATTCTTTACTCCCTGAGGGACATGGCCGGTGGGGACGTGTTTGCTGGCTGATTCACAATGGCGGCTCTGATCGTCGAAGAAAATATCGGCCTTGAAAGCCTTCAGAAAAGTTCCCTTGTCCATGCCACCGAGGAATAGCGCCTCATCGATGCGGATATCCCATGAACGCAAGGTGCGAATGACGCGTTCATGCGCAGGGGCTGAGCGCGCAGTCATCAGGGCTGTTCGAATCAGCGGTTCCTCTGCAGGCATGGCCGACTGGATCTGGTGCAGCACGGATAAAAACGGCTTGAACGGGCCACCGGGAAGCGGCTCTTTTGCGGCCTCTTTTTCACTGGCGATAAAGGCCTCAAGCCCCTGCTCCTGATATATCCTTTCAGCATCATCAGAAAAGATGACGGCATCTCCATCAAAGGCGATACGCAGCTCCTCTTCATCACTCCCTTCATGATATGCGGCGCTGTCAGCAACCGGGATAATGGTTGCTGCAGCCATGCCTGACTGCAGTGCATGCTGCACGTCCGCGGCATCGGCTGAGAGAAACAGGTGTGCGCCCAGCGCCCGGGCATAGGAGAAGGGGTTTCTGCCGCTGGTAAAGGCGGCGCGGGTGATATCGAGCTGATAATGCTCGATGGAGTTGAACACCCGCAGACCGGTATCGGCGCTGTTGCGTGACAACAGCACAATCTCAACCTCGGCTTTGCCGTCGAGGCGGGTATTGAGAAACAGGAGCTTCCTTACCAGCGAGTAAGCGACTCCCTGCGGCAGCACCTCATCTTCGTGGGCGATCTGGTATTGGCAGTATGCCTCGATACCCTGCTGCTGATAGATGTTGTGGGAGGCGTCCAGGTCGAACAACGCCCGTGATGAGATCGCAACGACAAGACGTTGGCCGGTATCAATTGACACGCTTTACCATGGAGCAAACATCTCAACGGGGTTTGAAAATTTGTCGATATTATGATTCATATTGCGCATACTGTAATCCATATGCCCCATATGGTCACCCATATAGTAGGTGGTGTCGCTGATTGACCGCACCGACTGGTCAAGCGTTGCCATGCTGCCATTCATCTGATTAAGACTGGTCAGCATCGGTTTTAATACCACCACAGTATCATCGATGGAGTCCATGGTAACGGCCATGGTGCGCACATTTGCGGTCATCTCCCCCAGATTCGAGGCCATGCTCTGCATATCTCCGGTCAGAATGGTCATATTTGTATCGATGCTGACTGCCATGAAGTGGACGTCCTTGGCGAGATTGAAGATCAGGTAGAAACCATAGGCAGCCAGGATGACAAAAGCAAACAGCGATGGGTAGACAATCAGCTCCCAGCGATGTATCTCCTTGTGCATCTCCTTATCGAGTTTCTTGAGGTCCTGTTCGTTGCTGTGAACCTCCTCGTCGAGCTTTTTTATTTCTGTTTCTGTACTCACGCAACCGAGCCTTATAGTATTATTGAATATTCTAATATACTACTTCAGGCAGGGGGAAATGTCAATGCTGCGGGAGGAACAAATTGGCAGTCCGCAAGATCAAGTTCGTAGTCGTCAGTAGGCAGTTTGCAGTATAAACATGGATTATTCGCTTCGATCACCCTTCGGACCGCCCTGTAGGTGTTCAAAGCGCAAGCGCTTTAGTCTGGCTGAAAAGCATGCCGAAATGACGAGGTTTTGTAAGAGGCTCCTTCTTTCTTATTTTGCTATCAACTGCAATCTGAAGACTGCAAACTTTCTTTTAGCTGCCTACTGAAGACTGCCAACTGCAAACTTTTCTTTCGACTGCAAACTTTTTTTATCGGATCAGATGCGGATAGAGCTCTGCCGCCAGCGCGTTGAATTCCCGTACTCCGGGATCGCGTGGATCGAGCTCCATGGCAGCAAGTCCCTCGCTGAATGAGTGCAGGAAAACCGGGCGTTGCGAGAGTCTCGGCAGCAAAAAACGCGCGCCGGGAAGACTCACCAGTGCTGCAGCTGTCTCGTAGGACTCATTCGCAGCAGACTGCATATCGACGCGGTTGATAAAGGTGCACACCTCCGGCGGATTTTTTCGCGCAGAAACAATCGAACTGACAAAACGGATAAATCGCTGCGTCGACCACACATCCGCCTGGCTTGGCGGAACCGGTATGACAATTTTATCCGCAAGCAGCAGGGCGCGTTTGAGTGAATCCATATCAGCTGTGCCGACATCGATGACAACTTCATCATAAGTGCTGAAATCGACGCCCTCCGCCATCGCACGCCGGCCGCGAACCTGAACCGGTGGCTGATAGCCCTCCTCGGCGCGGACATCCGACACATCAGTCAATGTCGCTTGCGGATCAAGATCCATCGCAAGCACTTTCTGACCAGCCAAAGACAACCACACAGCAAGATTAAAGGTGACTGTACTCTTCCCTGAACCGCCCTTGAGACTACCTATAACAGTGATCATTGCTTTTTATTACCTTGTTTTCCCATGATGTCATCCTACCAGGGTGGATAACCTAGAATTTCCGGAGTTGGATAGAGATATCCGCCTGGAGGGGGTGCCGGGGCCTGATATCCACCCGGATAGCGTTGCCGGGGCCGATACGGCTTGTTTGCCGGAGAAGAGAAACTCCGCTCGCGCGGCTTCTCCTCGATAGCTGGACACGCCTCTGCATCCTGGCGGATATCCTCACTCCCGGGGATCCATCTGTTTCTGTTTCTCAGCGGACGAAACACATAACCCTGGTCATTCCCCGCCGCACCTCCAATGCTCCTTCCTGCAGGAGCCTGAGATCCGGAGTGACGTTGAAGGGGACGGAATTTGTACTTCGAATCTGACGCATCATCGGAGCTGACGGCAGGTCCACTATCGCGAAATTGATACAGATTTCCGCCATATTCAACTCTTGATGCGGCCATGACAGAAGCGCTGAACACGACTAGCAACAAGACTCCTGCAACAGCAACTGCATCATAGTTCATTAAGGGATGATGCATTTATTAAAACACCAATCTCGCTTGCCTTTTGCCCGTGCTTTTCGCCGCCACTTTGGTTACATAGTTCACTATGCGCCCGACGTGGCAACAAAAACCACGAACAAAAATTCTGTACATCCTGGTACTTTAATTTCTGCCTCATCCCTAACGCCTCAATTCAATCCGTCTTCGGAGTCAGTCGAAGTATCACGCAGACGAATGCCCCGGCGTCTGCGCCCCGGCTGTTTCGCTTTCGCCCTCTCCTGGTGCATGCTTGATTTATTATGCGAGGAAGCTTTTGTGTGTCTGATCGGCGCGGATATGATATCCAGATCGTCAACTGACGCCTGGCTTGTCTGCAGAATATCATCTGCCGCTGAAGCAGGCGGAACTTGCTTCGCAACAATTTCCGGAACCGGCTTCTCAGCAATCGGCGCCTGAGGTTCAGGTGTTGTTACAACAGCAGGTTCAGCCGCAGGAGTCTCTTTTACTGCAGGCGAAACAACTTCCGGCGGCGCAGCAACTGGAGCCTGCTCGCGGGCAACAGGCTCAACCGGCTTTGCAGCTGGTGTAACAACTTCAGGTTTCCCAGCAGGAGCCAAAGGCCCGGCAGGCGGCGCTTGAGGTTCGGCTCGCGCCTGTGGCGCCGGTTGTGGTTCGGTTCGAACCTGCGGCGCCGGCGTTGCCTCGGCAGCCGGTTCAGGTTTTGCCAGCCTGCGGCGGATGAAGCCGATGATGGCGCCGATGGCACTGACAATTGCCAACACCACTGTCATCAGTATCGACCACACGGCAATCAAACGGTCACCGAATGATTTTCCGGAAGGCGGCTCTGCTGGAGCTCCACCGCCGCCACCACCACCCGGAAATAACATCTCGCTTGACCCCATCGGTTCATCCACGCCGGCAACATCATAGAGCGCCTTGCGCGCCTTGACTGTACCCAATGGAATAACGATCAGCGTGAGGATGGTGGAGACCAGAACTCCGGCGCCGAGAGAGATTGCCATGCCCTGAAAAATCAGATCGTCCAGAATTACACTGGCGCTGGCAACCAGAGCAAAGGCGGTGATCAGGATAGGACGGGTTCTGGTTTTACAGGCCATGATGACGGCCTCTTCCAGATGCGTTCCCTGTTTCACCTGGTGAATCGTGTAGTCCAGCAGCAGGATAGAGTTGCGCACAATGATGCCCGCCAGCGCAATCCAGCCGATCATCGATGTCGCGGTAAACTCGGCGTCCAGCAGTGCATGTGCGGGAATGATGCCCAGCAGCGTCAGCGGGATGGGCGACATAATGACGGCGGGAATACGGAAATTGCTGAATTCCATGACCAGCAGAAAATAGATCAGCCCCAGGGCGACGATGAATGCGCCTCCCATGTCACGGAAAGTTTCATAGGTGACAGTCCACTCGCCGGTCCATTCGAATGCAGAGCGGCTGTCATTTTTCGGCGGCCCCATCCATTCGATATTATGATCGCCGAAAAAACCTGCTGTCAGATGAACGCCGTCCGGAGTCAGGTAGTTGTCCTCATTCAGCATATCCTGAACCTGCAGCTGCCCATAGACAGGAGACGCCAGTTCACCACCCACATCTGCAACCACATATTCGACGGGACGCAGATTTTTGTGGTAGATGATGTCATCTTCCAGCTGTTTGACGAAGCGCCCCAGATCACGCAACGGAACGCTCTCCCCGCTCGGGGTTGTTATCGGCAGGTCGCCAAGACGCGACACCTGCGAGCGTTCGGCAAACGGCAGCTGCAAAATAATGTTCACCGGTTCATGGCCTGCAAGCGCCTTGATATCGCCAATCGACTGACTCCCCAGCGCCATCCCCAGGTTCTGGTTAATCGTCTGCGAGGTGATGCCCATCAGCGACGCCTTCTCCTTGTCGATCTCAAAGCGCCAGTAGTCGAGCGGCACCTGCATATAGTTGTCGGCGTCACGCAAACTGTCGGCTTTTTTGAAATATTCGGTGAGATCTTCCGTGACCTGTTGGCGGACTGCCTGGCTGGGGCCGTAAACCTCGGCCACAACAGACTGCAATACCGGAGGGCCGGGAGGCATTTCGACGATGGACAACTGGGCGTCTTTCCCCTCCAGCATCTTGCTGAGTTCCTTTCTTGTCTGCACGGCTATCGCATGGCTGGTGCGCATGCCACGCTTGTGACGCTGAGCCTTGTCCAGCATCTGCACCTGGATCATTGCCTGCCAGGGCATCTGACGCAGATAGTAGTGACGCACCATGCCGTTGAAATCAAACGGCCGCGCGGTACCGACGTAGGTCTGTATTGCCGTTACTTCGGGTATCTGACGCAGTTTTTCTGCGAGCATGGATGCCACATTGGCAGTATCCGGCAGTGCGGTGCCATCCGGCATATCCAGAATGACGGAGAACTCCGGCTTGTTATCCAGCGGCATCATCTTGACCGCAACCGATTTTGTGTAGAACATAGAGACGGCCATCGCCATCAATCCCCACAGCACAAGGTTAAACAGTTTGCGCTTGGCGGGATGGCGAATCATCGGCCCGAGGATGCGCACATACATCCCTTCGAGTTTTTCAGATTCACGATGCTCGCGTTTTTCCGCTGTTTCGAGATATTTCAACGAAGGCAGGAAAAGTTTCATTTTCGCCAGCCACGGAACAAAGGCGAATGCGGCAAACAGGGAGATTGCCATGGCGATAGAGCCCATCTTTGGAATGGGGGCCATGTAGGGACCCATCATACCGCTCACAAACCCCATGGGAGCCAGTGCGGCAATGACGGTGAAAGTTGCCAGTATTGTCGGGTTGCCAACCTCCCGCACGGCATCGACTGCGATGGCGGAGGTTGTCTGCCCCTTCTCAAGCCAGCGGCGATAGATATTTTCGATGACGACGATGGCGTCATCGACGAGTATGCCAATGGAGAAAATCAGCGCAAACAGGCTCACCCTGTCGATGGTCATCCCCATCAGCCAGCCGAAGAAGATCGTCATCAGCAGCACAACCGGAATAACCAGGGTCACCACGATAGCCGGTTTGAAGGCGCGAAAAGCCAGTAACACCAATACAAAGACAAAAGCTGTCGCCTTGAAGAGTTTCGCCATCAATGCATTGACTTTCTCGCGCGCCGACTCTCCGTAGTTCCTGGTGACAAAAATACCGACGTTGGAAGGAATCACAAAGTCTTTTAACTCCTCGACCCTGCTGAGAATCGCATCGGCAACCACGACGCCGTTTGACCCCTCCTTTTTAGCAATGGCGATGGTGACAGCTGCAGCCCCGTCAACACGGGTCGCCACACCGTCAACATCTAGCGGAAACTCCGGACCGGAGCTGAAGGTTACCAGGCTCGAGGCATCCTCCGGCCCCCTGATGACACGCGCCACATCGCGTACATAGACCGCAGAGCCGTTAAAATTGCCGACAACGATATTGCCGACGTCCCTGGCGCTGTTGAGAAAGGAGCCGCTGACAACCACCAGGCTGCGCCCGCCGCTCTCTACCGGACCAACCGGCATCTCGGTGTTCGATGACTGAATCGCCTGTGCTACCTGGCCAAGACTGATGCCGTAACCCGACAGGATCTCCGGCAGGACTTCAACCTTAACGACCTCCTTGCGGCCGCCAATAATAAAAGCCTTACTGGTATTCTCGATCTCGTTCAGCCGCTGCAGCACATCCTGGGCGAGCATGCGCAGCTGGCTGTCATCAACATCCGGACGGCCATCCTTGTTGAGATCTTTTGACCACATCGTCAGCGTGACTGCCGGTACATCATCGATGCCGATTGCCTTGACGATGGGCGCCATCACCCCCGGTGGAATCTTGTCCCTGTTGGAATCGAGCTTGTCGTTGACCTTGACCAGAGATGGCCCCATCTCTTCGCCAACCTTGAACTGGATGGTCACCATGCCCATGCCCCGCTGCGACATGGAGTAGACATGCTTGATGCCGGGGATTTCGCTCATGATGCGTTCGAGCGGCTGGATTGCAAGGCTCGCCACCTGGTCGGCCGAGGCGCCGGGAAACGGCACCATCAAGTCGATCATGGGAACGGAAATTTGCGGATCTTCCTGACGCGGGATCAGCAGGTATCCCATCAGCCCCATCAAAAACATTGCCATGTAGAGCAGCGGCGATAGCGGGGAGTTGATAAAGAATCTGGCGGTATTTCCCGCCAAACCTAAGTTGGCGTCGTTTATCTCTTCGAGATCGCTGGCTTTTTTGTCAGTCATGCGATATCTCTCCTGTGTGGCTTGCTTCCCCTGAAATTCAGGTTACTGAAGCGGGAATTTGTTCTTATAGATCCTGATCGATGGATGGTCAGGGGCTGAAATAGTATTGTTTTAGGGTTGAGATGCTCTTTTTACCGCACCTTGGCGTGACGCATCACTTCATCACCGATCTGGAGACCGGAGAGAATGGTGACATAGGTCTCATCCAGGTGTTCGCCAATGCGCACCAGTCGCAAATGACCGCGGCCATCGGCGCCCTTGACAAAAACGCCCGGCAGGCTGCCGTTAAAACGCACTGCAGTTAGCGGTATTTTTACCAGACCGCTCTGTGCGGCGGTAATATCAGGCACCTTGACCTTCACATAGGCGCCGGGGCGGGATACTCCCTGCGGCAGGTCAAATTTGACCTTGA
>JAIVTC010000061.1:0-2916 GCA_048629055.1 Candidatus Bathyarchaeota archaeon | reverse complement strand
AGCAGCAATGCGCTCGTGGTGCCAGTGGCGCCAAAGATGGTGTCGCCATTCTGCCGCAGCCCCGCACCGCCAAAGCGGATGCCGATATCCCTGGCAAAATTGTCAGTTGCAATCACCACGCGACTGTCGATCATGACCTGACGTGTGGGATGATCCAGCCTGGCAATCAGGCCGGCGATTTTTCTGATACTGGAGGGAATATCATGGCTCAACAGCGTATTGGTGCGCTGGTCGATGCCAATGCTGCCACGCTCCGAGAGGAACAGGTTTGACTCTGATTTCATCAATGCAGCCATCTCCCCGGCCTTGGCATACTTCACCTTGATGATTTTCGTCTGCAGCGGCGCCAGCTGTTCGAGACTGATCTTTGACTCTGCCTCCAGCCTCTCGCGCGCGGTGACTTCGACCGTTGGCGCAACCATCATGATGTTCCCCTTCTGGCGCATGGTCAGCCCCTTGGTCTGCAGGATAATATCCAGCGCCTCCTGCCAGCGGACATCCTTCAGGCGAAGCGTGATATTGCCTCCTACAGTATCGCTGACGACCATGTTCAGGCCGGTAAAATCTGCCAGCAGCTGCAGTACGGAGCGAATTTCAATATCCTGGAAATTGAGAGAGAGCCGCCCATTCGAGCCGCTTTGCACCTCTGTTGACGGCTCTGCCGCTGCGTCCCCGGCTGTTGCTGCAGTTGTCGTCTCTGCAGACTGCGCTGTTGCCGCCTTTGCAGTCACTGGCTGCGCACTGCCAATCTCTATAATCAGGGATTTATCGTCAATGCTGATCTCATAAGGAAGTTTTTCGTCAAGCTGAGCCACCACACGGGTTCGATCTGCAGATTCAACAATCCTCAGCTCTCCTACTCCATGCTGATTGATCGCATATGCCTTGCTCTCGAGACTGCTGCTTCCAGCAATATCCACAACAATTCTTGACGGTGAATAGGTCGAGAAACTGGCCGGCAGCTCGGTGAACGGCTCACTGGAAGTAATCTCAATACGCACCACGCCCTCTTGCGTGACGTGATGAGAGATAGAGGTTAGTGATTGAGCTGCCAGCGACGGCAGCATGAATGCCGTCAGCAAGATGGACAGCATGAGCTGCCGACCCCATACCCACCGCTTCTGCTGCCACATCATTGCAATATCACCTGGAATAAGCATTTTCTCACCTCTTCAAAGGAGCTATTTCTGCCCCAGCGCAATTGAAGCCCGGCGTTCAACAAAACCGCCCTGGCTGCCATGAATAATTTCGATCAATTCAATTCGATCCTGAAAAATACCGCTGATGCGTCCATCGTTCATCCCCATGTAATTCCCCTGGCGGACGCGAAAAACCATACGGTCTTTCTTGGATTGCACCAGGCCATAAGTGATGCCATTTTGCGCCAGAATACCAACCATACGCAGCGAATCCAGCGGGTATTGCTCCAGCTCCTCCCTGGGGCGTGAGGTATCGGGGCGAATACCGTTCCCTTTCCCTGAATCAGATTGCTCCTCCTCAACAGCGACTGAAATAAAAGGACTTCTCGCTCCCAGCTCTTCAGCTGTGTACGCATAGACTTCAACCGGCGACATCTTGGGCAGCGGCTCAACCGGCGCACCCTTCTTCGCTTTGGCCTCGGCAACAAATTCGTGCAAATCATCCGTTCCCTGAACAAAGCATCCGGACAACATCAGCGCAGACAAAACTATGCCGAGTAACCTCACCACTGCTCTCCTCCGTCACCGATATAACGGTAGGTTTTCGCCGTTGTCTCCATCACCAGACCGGCGCCCTTTTTTCTTTTAGTGATCTTGACATTATGCATGGTAATAATTCTCGGCAGTGCCGCCAGCCCGCTGACAAAGCCACCAAACTCATGGTAGTCACCAACGACCTTGATCTTGATCGGAAGCTCCACATAGAAATCTTTTGCCTGCTCGGCTAATGGCTGAAACAACTCAAACTCGAGTCCTGCAGCCAGTCCGGTTTGCGAAACATCGACAAGCAGGTCGGCAATCTCGCTTTTATCTGGCAACTGTCTCAACATCTCAGCAAAATCCAGCTTCATCTCTTCAAGCTGCTGTTTGTAGATCTCGAGATTCAACACTTTATCCTGCTTGGTCAAAAATTCGCTCTTCAGGGCGCCCTCTTCCTTCTGGTAACGCTCCAGCGTCGCAAACTGCTCTCTGGTATCGTAATAAAATATTGCTCCGCCAATCAGTGACGCAAGCAACAGCATCAGCGCCGCCTTGGCCGCAACCGGCCAGTTCCCCATGTTTGAAAAATCGAGATTATTCAGTTCCGATAGATTCATCACTCTGCTCTTTCTTTGGGCGTGTTTGCTGATAAACCAGTTTGAAGTCACTCAACCCCTGCTTATCCTGACTCTTTTTATTGATCAACTGCAAGGCGGGTTTATTCAGCCAGACTGACTTTTCGACGTTGTGCATTAATGCCGAGATCTGCGCGTTCGATTGCGCCAGGCCTTTCAACTCGATTTTCGAGCCGGTCTGACTCAACGAAACAGCCTTGACTCCGTCCGGCATGATAAAGACATTCTCATCCATCAGGTGGACGGATTCGGGCCTGCTTGTCTGCAGCGAATGCACCAGATCCATGCGTATTGTCAACTTCTCGCGCAGCTCATCCAGCTTTTTTATCTCCTGGATTTTTTTATCCACAATGGCAATTTCAGTGCGCAGCAGCTGGTTACGCTCCAGCTGTTTATCAATACGAAACTGATGAAACATGTGCCACAACATCCCCAGCGCCAGTGCCACTGCAACCGTCGTGGCCAGCATGACAAATAAATCTCTCTGACGCTTTTTGTTGCGCTCTTCCCGCCATGGAACTAGATTGATTTTTGCCATGTCAGTGCTCCATCAATATTATAATTTGGGATTCAGCGAAGCTATAATGTTGATGGAGCACTAT
>JAIVTC010000060.1:0-9978 GCA_048629055.1 Candidatus Bathyarchaeota archaeon | reverse complement strand
GGTTAAACGAACTTTGATCATCTTCCCTGCGTATGGGCGCAAGTATGCAACAACTGCCGATGCGCTGCATGCATGGGGATCAGGACGTGATTTCAAAATTTAAAATGGTCCATATTGCAGCATCCGTGATATGCAGGCCATTGCAATGGATTTTGATACCTGCGTCATCATCTCCGGCAACCAAGCCATTAGCATTTTCTAGGAGATACGAATATGAGCAACAAACTGCAAGTTTTTGTAGACCCCACACTGCATTTCAATGAAGTGTCTACAGAGCAGATCATTGAGGAGTATGGCCTTGTACCGCATTTCGTAGTAAATCCTGAGTTTGAGGGGATGCCATTGAAACAGTCGCTAGCAGACCAATACGGGTTCAACCTGTACGAATTCACTGGCGGCACGATTCACTCCAACGGGGTCTATTCAAGCAACGATGGTGACCCTGATTTGTGGCCTTTAATGAAGATTATCAGGGGCAATGAGACATTCTACCAATACCACTATGCGGTTGTGGCTATTGTGAATGCGGATTCAACTTTTGTGACGAGGATGGACTGATGTGCAAATATCCGAACGTACATGTCAAACTGGACCTCGCTGGTCCAGACGGCAATGCTTTCAATATCATGGGCGAGGCCGTCTATCAGGCGCGGGAGGCGTGGATGACAGAGGCGCAATGTGATGAATACTACAAGGAAGCCATGTCAGGTGATTACAGGCATTTGCTGGCTGTCACCAAGCGATATTTCAACTGCGACTTTAAGAATGAGCCGGAGGAACGATAGTACACCAGCACGCAAAACTAGAGCAAGATGTTGATTCGTAATCAACTAACCATTTTGGGCCATAATAATCTTCGGTTCTATTTTGATGGTGCGGACAGGCCGCAAGATGCTGAGAGAGTAACCAGGTGAGGGATTGTACCTTTTTCACACTGAAAGAGGTCAATTTACGATCGACAGGGTTTACAATAGGGCCTGTTTTTCCTCCATCGCAACAAAAGGAAGCCATTATGATTCAGCTCGAACACTTTTGCACCAGTCTGACTGCAGTCGCACTGTCACCAAAATCTGGATGGGTGGAGTGATGATGGGCATGTTTTCTGATGAGAAACTGCTTGAGCGTGCGCGCGATGCCTTTGCATACTTCGGTGAACTGTTCGATGCCGGCTTTTCGCTGCGGCTGTGGGACGGCTCGATCGTGCCGCTCGGCCCGAATGCAAATCCGCACATTCAGCTGAGCATCAGCGGGCCGGGCGTTATTGCTTCGGTGATGCGCCGTCCGAATCTTGAGACACTGCTGCGTCTGTATGCCGCAGGTCATATTGATGTGCAGGGCGCTACTCTTTATGAATTCATGGCCGTCGCAAGCGTGAAGGGTAAAAACAAACGACTTGGTGAACTCAGCAAGGGGAAGCTGCTGGGGCGGCTATGGCCTTTTTTGCTGGCGACGGGGGAGAAGGCGGATGTGGCGCATGAATATGCAGATGATGCAGTCGGCCGTGTCGAGTCAAAGCGCAGCAACAAAAATTTTATCCAGTTTCATTACGATATCAGCAACGAGTTTTACGCGCTGTTTCTCGATCCCGAGATGCTCTACTCCTGTGGCTATTTCAAAACCCGGGATACCTCGCTGGCCCAGGCGCAACAGGACAAGTTGGATCATATATGCCGCAAGCTGCGCCTCAAGCCTGGTGATAAGTTCCTCGATATCGGCTGCGGCTGGGGAGGGCTGGTGTGCCATGCCGCCCGCCATTATGGTGTGAAGGCTCACGGCGTCACTCTTTCACAAACACAGCATGATTTTGCACAGGAGAAGATCAGGAAACTTGGTCTGGAGGATAGCGTCAAGGTTGAACTGCGCGATTATGAAACCCTGGACGGCACCTACGACAAGATCTCCAGCGTCGGCATGTTCGAGCATGTCGGCATCGACAACATGCCGAAATATTTCGGCAAGATTCGTTCGCTGCTGCGTGACCGTGGCATACTTATGAACCACGGCATTTCGCGCACGGCCAAGAAGAGCAAGCGTGCGGTTCGCAAGATCAGACCCGAGCGCAAACTGCTGCTGAAATACATCTTTCCCGGTTCGGAGCTGGACAACGTGGGCCACACGGTTGATCTGCTGCAAATCAGCGGTTTCGAGGTGCATGACGTGGAAGGCCTGCGCGAGCACTACGGCTTGACCTGCAAGGCCTGGCATGATGCTCTGCTGGCTAATCGCGAGGAGGCGATCCGCCTGGTTGGCCTGGAGAAGTACCGCATGTGGATACTCTATCTTGCTGGCGTGGCCACCGGTTTCACTGTAGGTTCAATGCATATCTTCCAGGTGGTGGCATCCAGGCACGCCTCGAAAGGTCCTTCCGAACTACCGCTCACCCGGGATGATCTCTATCTATAGGCCTCATTACTATGAACTGCGAGCACATATGACAATTCAGCAAACAATGTATTCAGAGAAGCTTACTGTGGAATCTTTGATCGACATGGCTCCGCCGATCACAGAAGCTTGCGACACCAGCGCCCCGGCTTTTCGGGACTACCAGGAAGAGGTTGTCACCTGGTTCGATAGGAGTGATGATTACGCATCAATCGATGCTGAAGCGCGTGCGCAGGTACCGGCAGCGCTTATCGGGGGCTCCCGAAATGCGCGCTGAGCTCTTTTCATCCGGATCCGGCAACACCTGTTGCCGCAACTCAGCAGGCAGATTACCGATGCCAATCGTGCTTTCAAGATCTTCACTGCGTCCGGGCTGCAGCAGAACGAGGATGCCCCTGCGGAAAAGATTGAGGAGTCGTTGAAGTGATGGCATGCCGATGATCACAGATGCTGCATCCTCGCGTCGAATTCATGCACTGCCAACGGTGCTTGTCAACCAGATTGCGGCCGGTGAGGTCGTCGAGCGCCCGGCATCGGTGATCAAGGAGCTGGTTGAAAACAGTCTGGATGCCGGCTCCACACAGATCGATGTCAGCGTGGAGCAGGGCGGCATCAAGCGCATGCAGATCCGTGACAACGGATCCGGTATTCATGCCGATGACCTGGCGCTTGCACTGTCACGCCATGCAACCAGCAAACTGGAGAGCCTCGAAGAGCTGGAGCGTATCAGCAGCATGGGATTTCGCGGTGAGGCGCTGCCCAGTATCGCCTCTGTTTCGCGGCTCACCATGACTTCGCACGCCCGGGGTGAAGAGCAGGCTCACTCGATCACCTCTGATGGTGAGATTATGCCTGCGGCCCATCCGCAGGGAACGACGCTTGAGGTGCGGGATCTTTTCTACAATACGCCGGCGCGGCGCAAATTCATGCGCACCGAAAAAACCGAGTTCAGGCATATCGATCAACTGCTGCGGCGTCTTGCGCTGTCGCGTTTCGATGTTGCTTTCACACTCACGCATAATCGCCGCCAAATTTTTTCACTGCCTGCTGTCTCCCGGACCGCCGGGAGTGATCAGCGGATTGCCAGCTTGCTGGGGCAGGGATTTGTCGACAATGCGCTCTGTTTTGAACATGAAGCCGTGGGACTGCGGCTGCGCGGCTGGGTTGGGCTGCCCGCTTTCTCCCGCTCACAGGCCGATATGCAGCACTTTTTTGTCAATGGACGCATGGTGCGCGACAAACTGGTGACGCATGCTATTCGCCAGGCCTATCAGGACGTGCTGTTTCACGGGCGTCATCCAGCCTATGTGCTTTACCTGGAACTCAATCCGGTGCTGGTGGATGTCAATGTCCATCCAACCAAAAATGAAGTGCGTTTTCGCGAAGGCCGCCTGGTGCATGACTTTCTGTTCCGCACACTGCATCAGGTGCTTGCGGATGTACGCCCCGGAGAGGAGGGCAATACGCAGCAACTTCAACCGGCAGCCACTGTCTCAACAGATTCCGGGATGTTTCCGGCAGCTGACTTCAGAGCCGCGGGCGCTTCGCAACAGCGCTTTCCACTGAACATGCGCGAACAGAGACCGGCGGCATATCGGGCATCAATGGAGATGCAGCGACCACTGCAGTCTCCGGTATCTGAGAGTGAGGAGCAGGATGTTCCACCACTGGGTTATGCGCTGGCACAGCTGCACGGGGTCTATATTCTGGCGCAGAATCAGGATGGATTGATCGTGGTCGATATGCACGCTGCCCATGAACGCATCACTTACGAGCGCATGAAAATTGCGCTTCAGGATAGCGTCTTGAAATCCCAGCCGCTGCTGGTGCCGATCTCCGTCAAGGTTAGTTCTCGTGAGGTTGAGCTTGCCATCGAGCAGCAGGAGTGGCTTGAACGCCTGGGCATGGAGGTGGATCAGCTGGGTGACGAGACCCTGGTGGTGCGTTCCATGCCGGTCTATCTGCAGGGCGCAGACCCGGAGAAACTGCTGCGGGATCTGCTGTCGGATCTGGCCATGCACGGCAGCAGTGAACGCATCCAGGAGAGGATCAACGAAACCCTGGGCACGATGGCCTGCCATGGTTCGGTGCGCGCCAACCGGCGCTTGACCATCGAGGAGATGAATGCGCTGCTGCGGGATATGGAGCGCACCGAGCGCAGCGGCCAGTGCAACCACGGCCGTCCCACATGGATGGCTTTTGGGCTAGCCGAGATGGATAAGTGGTTCAGCCGGGGCGAATAGTGGGGCCGGCGATTTTTCTGATGGGGCCGACAGCCTCCGGGAAAACGGTTCTGGCGATGGAACTGGTGCAGAAGTTTCCCTGTGACATCATCAGTGTCGATTCGGCGCTGGTCTATCGGGATATGAATATCGGCACAGCCAAGCCAACAGCACGGGAGCTGGCAGCGGCGCCGCATCGTCTGATTGACATCTGCGACCCGGATGAGTCCTACTCGGCCGCGCGCTTCCGCAAAGATGCGCTGCATGAAATGGAGCAGATATCCCGGCAGGAGCGTATTCCGCTGCTCGTTGGCGGCACCATGCTCTATTTTCGTGCACTGGAGCAGGGATTGTCGCAGCTGCCGCAGGCCGATGCTGCGGTGCGTGAACGCCTGCTCGCACAGGCTGGAGAGTTGGGCTGGCAGGCGATGCATGATCGTCTTGCAGTCATTGACCCGGCGGCTGCAGTCAGAATCCACCCCAATGACCCGCAGCGCATCCAGCGTGCCCTTGAGGTGTACGAGATCAGTGGCAAGTCGATGACCGAACTGCAGCAATTGCACAGCAAGCCGACTCTGCCTTACTCTCTGATCAAGCTGGTGCAGGCCCCCTGGTCACGTGAAATCCTGCGTGAACGCATTGCGCGGCGTTTTGACCTGATGCTGCAGCAGGGTTTTGAGAATGAAGTTCGCGAGTTAGTGAAGCGCTATGCTTTAACGCCGGATCTTCCCTCCATGCGCAGCGTCGGCTACCGGCAGATGCTGATGTACCTGCAGGGAGACTACAGTTACGAGGAGATGAGAGAAAAGGGCATCACTGCCACCCGTCAACTGGCCAAACGCCAGCTGACATGGCTGAGAAAAGAGCAACACGCTGTGTGGCTGAAGCAGGATGACGAGCCTGCTGTGGACATCATCAATCGCTGGTTGAAGCCGAGGGTAACCAGGATGGTGGAACCGGCGAACCTGAAACCTAAAACCTAAAATCTATCTAATTGCC
This sequence comes from Candidatus Bathyarchaeota archaeon, assembly GCA_048629055.1. Classification (GTDB taxonomy): domain Bacteria; phylum Pseudomonadota; class Gammaproteobacteria; order Chromatiales; family Chromatiaceae; genus Sva-25. The sequence continues at coordinate 4,375 of JAIVTC010000060.1, read as the reverse complement.
TCAAATCAATGCAATCATCTCAAAATAGAGGTATATTCATAACTTACTTCCTAATAAAAGCAATAGTTGGTGAAAATTATGGCAAAAGGGCAAAGTTTACAAGATCCTTTCTTGAATGCACTCAGAAAGGAGCGCATTCCCGTCTCTATCTTCCTGGTGAATGGCATCAAGCTGCAGGGACAGATCGATTCATTTGACCAATTCGTAGTGCTGCTGAAAAATGCGGTCAATCAAATGGTCTACAAGCATGCTATCTCGACGATTGTGCCGGCAAGGAATGTTCGCCTGGCGCCGCCTGATACTGGTGAGAGTGCTGATACCCCCGATAGCGGCAACGTTTAAATCAAACACCTAACCACTCTGAACAAATTACGTGGAACTGTTTGAACGCCCCGGTGGCGGCGAGCGGGCTGTGCTGGTGTATGTTGCACTCCGGCAGCAGCCTGATGATGACGAGATTGCAGAGTTTGTCGATCTCGCCTGCTCCGCCGGGGCAACCCCCATTGAAGTCATAACAACCAGCCGCGCATCTCCTGATCCTCGCACCTTTATCGGCAGCGGCAAACTCGATGAGATCAAACAACTGCTCGAAGCTGAAAGGGGAGAGCTGGTCGTCTTTAATAACCAGTTGTCGCCCGCGCAGGAGCGCAACATCGAACGCCTGCTCTCCTGCCGCGTGCTGGATCGTACCGGTCTGATTCTCGATATCTTTGCACAGCGCGCCCAATCCTTTGAAGGCAAACTCCAGGTTGAACTCGCACAGCTGCGCCATCTGTCGACACGCCTGGTTCGCGGCTGGACACACCTGGAGCGTCAAAAAGGTGGTATCGGCCTGCGCGGCCCGGGTGAAACCCAGCTCGAAACAGACCGCCGCCTGATTTCCCAGCGTATTACCCGCATTCGCAATCGTCTGCTCAAGGTCGATTCCCAACGGGAACTTGGTCGCAAAGCGCGCAGGCGCGCTGATATCCCTACAGCATCTCTTGTCGGCTATACCAATGCCGGGAAATCAACGCTGTTCAACCATCTCACCAGTGCTGATGTCTATGCGCAGGATCAGCTGTTTGCCACACTGGATCCAACACTGCGGAAATTAACCCTGCCGGGCAACACGCCAGTGATATTGGTAGACACTGTCGGTTTTATATCACGTTTGCCGCATGAACTGGTTGCAGCTTTCCGTTCGACACTGCAGGAGTCGATTGATGCAGCATTGCTGCTGCATGTGATCGATGCCTCGAATCCGGCACACGCCGAGCAGGTTGTGGAAGTGCAAAAAATTCTGCAGCAGATTGGAGCTGACAAAGTGCCTCAACTGGAAATCTACAATAAAATCGACGCGTTGGAAAAAGTGACACCCCGTATCGACAGGGATGACGAGGGACGCCCCCGGCGGGTGTGGATCTCTGCGCAGCAGGATCTGGGGATTGATCTGCTGCTGCAGGCGCTTAAAGAGTTGCTGGGTTCGAACCAGGTGACGGGGCGGCTTAACCTGGATGCAACGCAAGGTAATCTACGTGCGCTCCTTTATCGTGAAGGCAGTATTCAGAATGAAGAGTTGACGCAGGATGGCGGATGGATCATGGATATCTCCTTGCCGAAACGCAGTTATATGCGGATATTGAAAACCTGGCCTGCGCTGAATGCAATCCATCCGGATAATCGCGAAACAAGCTGATTCCCACGCTCCTGCGTGCTAACCCATCATTTCTTTGCAATTGATTTCGACTAACAGTGTTATTTTCTCCTCTTTCAGGCTAAAATCTCAATCTTGTGTGAATTAATTAAAAATACTGTACCTGCTCGGCATTCTGTATCGAAGAGTCGCAGAAAGAGATGCGCTTCGTACGTTCATCTCAGGTGCAGTCTTTATCATTTAGGAGTTTTTTATGGCCTGGAATGAACCGGGTGGTAACAATCGTGATCCCTGGGGTGGTGGCAACAAGCAGGATGGCCCGCCTGATCTCGATGAAGTACTGAAGAATCTGAAACAGAAGTTTGGCGGACTGTTCGGCGGCATTGGTCGTGGCGGCGGCAAGGAGAGCAGCGGTGATTCCGGCGGCGGGAGTGAACTCTCCGGAAAAGCCGTAGCTGTGCTTGCTGTTATCGCTGTTGCTGTGTGGATTGCCACCGGCTTCTATATAGTGCAGCAGCAGGAGCGGGCAGTGGTGATGCGTTTCGGTGCCTTCTCCGAGGTGACAGATCCGGGTTTCCGCTGGCATCTTCCTTTTCCGATTGAGAAAAAGGAGATCGTCAACGTCGAAGAGGTCATGACCTCTCCGCTGCATACACAGATGCTGACAGAGGATCAGACCATCGTTGAGGTGAAAATGATGGTTCAATACCGTATTGGTGATGCCAAAACCTATCTGTTTCAGGTCAATAATCCCATCGGGACGCTGAAAAATTCCATCGAATCCGCATTGCGCGAAGTAGTCGGTCAGAATCCGCTGGACAATGTCCTCACAAAAAATCGTCAGGGTGTCTCAACGGATGTGGAAGCAAGTCTTAGAGCACTGATGGAAAAATACCTGACTGGAATCGACATCGTTGGCGTCAATATCGATGATGCCAAGCCGCCGGCCGAAGTTCAGGATGCGTTCCATGATGTCAACAAGGCTGAAGAGGACAAGGAGCGCTATATCAACCAGGCGCAGGCCTATGCGAACCAGATTATTCCGGAGGCGCGCGGTGAAGCAGCCAGGGTCGATCAGGGTGCACAGGCCTATAAAGCCAAGAAAATCGCCGACGCTGATGGTGAATCGCAGCGCTTTCTGTCACTGCTGGGCGAGTATCAAAAGGCGCCGGAAGTGACGCGGCAGCGTCTCTATCTCGAGACGGCAGAGCAGGTCTTTTCCGGAACCAGCAAGATCGTGATGGACCAGGAGGGCGACAATGTCGTCAGTTATCTGCCACTGGATCAATTGATGAAACGGAAAAAGAGTGAAGTGACGGGGCCGCAACAGATGTCCACACCTTCGCGTGAGAATTCAGAGCCCGTTTCCGAACCGGCGCAACGCGAAACCCGCCCGGGACGTTCAGGCAGAAGTGAGAGGAGAGCGCGCTGATGAATACAGGAAAATTACGTTTGATCGGGATTGCCGCAGTCGTTGTTGTGGTCGCCATCATGATGACAGCATTCACTGTTGATCAGCGTGAACTGGCGATCAAGAAGCGCCTGGGTAAGATAGTAACATCAAGTTATGAACCCGGGCTGCATTTCAGAATTCCGTTTGTCGAAGAGGTGATCCGTTTTGACGGCCGCCTGCAGACGCTGGATGCGCCTGCAAAAGAGTATCAGACCAAGGAGAAGAAATTCGTTGTGGTCGACTCTTTCGTCAAATGGCGGATCAAGGATGCCGAGCGCTACTATCTCTCTACGAACGGTGATCTGGTCAATGCATCCCGGCTGTTATCGGCGCGTGTGAATACCGCATCCCGTGACGAATTTGCAAAACATCCGATTCAGGATGCGATTTCGGAGCAGCGTAAATCCATCATGGCTGTGATAGCCGCCAATGTGGCGGAGAATTCGTCTGAGCTGGGTATCGAGATCATCGATGTGCGCGTCAAGAAGATCGATTTTCCGAAGAAACTCAGTGAAGCCGTTTTTCGCCGTATGCGTACTGAGCGGGAGCGGCGCGCCAAGGAGTTGCGTGCTGAAGGCAAGGAGGCGGCATCGCGCATCCATGCGGGCGCAGATCGTGCGAAGATCGAGATCCTGGCAAATGCCTACCGCGACGCTGAAAAAATACGTGGTGAGGGTGATGCCAAATCAGCCGAAACCTATGCGGCGGCTTTCAACCAGGACGCCGAGTTCTACGCATTTTGGCGCAGTCTGCAATCCTATCTCAAGGCGTTCGACCAAGGCGGAGACATCATGATGTTGAAACCGGATTCCTCTTTTTTGCGCTATCTGAACGAGCCTAAGTAACAATAGAGTATGCAGGATCTTTTTGCGGCTTTGGCGCTGGTACTGGTGATAGAGGGAATTTTGCCACTGCTCTCTCCCTCCGGTTACCGCTCTGCGCTTCAATCGATGCTGCAGCAGGATGACCGGATGCTGCGCAAGATCGCGGTCGGCAGCATCCTTGCCGGCCTGCTGCTGCTCTATATTGTCAAGTTATGAGTCATCACCATGAGTCAAAATAACACCTGGCTGTTACCCGAAGGGATCGAAGAACTGCTGCCGCCCGAGGCGGCACAGGTCGAGGCGTTGCGCCGCAAACTGCTCGATCTCTATCAGAGATGGGGCTATGAGCTGGTGATGACCCCCTTCATCGAATATCTCGACTCTCTGCTGACAGGAACGGGCAGTGATCTCGACGTGCATACTTTCAAGCTGACCGACCAGATTTCCGGTCGTATGATGGGA
>JAIVTC010000059.1:0-3699 GCA_048629055.1 Candidatus Bathyarchaeota archaeon | reverse complement strand
TCCCCGTGTTCGTGTATGGAAACGCCGCCTGGGCCGAGGGTGTTGGCGATGTTTTGCAGCAGATCGAGCTGCCGCAGCCCTGCTATCTGGTGGTAAAACCCCCGCTGGAGATCGCCACTGCAAAATTATTTTCAGATCAGGAATTGAAAAGAGACTGCTCTCCTATTACAATAGCCGACTTTATTGCAGGTGACAGACTCAATGTCTTCACCGCCGTGGTCAAAAAGCGCTATCCGGCAGTTGCAGAGATGATGGAGCTGTTAGGGAAATTCGGAGAGGTGAGATTGACGGGAACGGGCGCATGCCTCTTTCTCAGCTTCGAGACACAGCAACAGGCCATTGAGGCAGCACAGCAGATCCCGCAGCAGTGGGACTATTTTGTTGCACAGGGTTTAAACAGGTCGCCGCTCTACCGGCGATTAGACAATGCATAAAGAACCATTACTGGGGCGTCGGCAAGCGGTTAAGCCACTAGACTTTGACTCTAGCATCGTAGGTTCGATTCCTACCGCCCCAGCCATATTCAACCTGCCGCCCTGCTTTGTGCGGGCGGACAGGCTCCTGGCAGTCAGCACAACATGAGGGTGCTACCGTGGCAGCAAGCGGTATGATGGTCTTCTCCGGAAATGCGAATCCGGAACTGAGCAGCAAGATTGCAGAGCGTCTTGCCCTGCCTCTTGGCAAGGCAAAGGTCGGGCAATTCAGCGATGGTGAAATCCTGGTAGAGATCCAGGAGAATATCCGCGGACGCGATGTTTTTATCGTACAGTCGACTTCAGCGCCGACCAATGACAATCTCATGGAACTGCTGGTCATGATCGACGCGCTGCGCCTTGCATCAGCGTCACGTATTACAGCAGTTATCCCCTATTTTGGTTATGCGCGGCAGGACCGCCGCTCTCGCTCATCACGCGTCCCCATTACAGCAAGACTGGTTGCCAAGATGATCGGCACAGCCGGAGCAGACCGGGTGCTGACCATGGACCTGCATGCAGATCAGATCCAGGGTTTCTTTGATATCCCGGTTGACAATGTCTACGCCTCTCCGGTGCTGCTTCAGGATATCTGGTTAAGGCAGTATCCGGACATGATGGTGGTGTCGCCGGATGTAGGAGGCGTGGTGCGTGCGCGTGCACTGGCCAAACGTCTGGATGATGCAGATCTGGCTATCATCGACAAGCGCCGTCCGCAGGCCAATGTGGCGGAAGTGATGAATATTATCGGTGACGTCAAAGGACGCACCTGCATCATGATCGATGATCTGGTGGATACGGCTGGCACGATCTGTCATGCCGCCGGAGCATTGAAAGAGAAGGGGGCCAGTAAAGTCTACGCCTACTGCTCCCATGCTGTTCTTTCGGGGCCTGCGCTGGTGAACCTGCAGCAGTCCCAACTTGATGAGCTTGTGGTGACAAGCTCCATAGCACTTACGCCCGAAGCGCAGAAGTGTGGTAAAATTAGACAATTAAGCATTGCTGATCTGCTGGCTGAAACCATGCGCCGCATCAGTAATTCAGAATCCGTCAGTTCACTGTTTGTGGACTGACAACTGTCTCAGGGGGAGTGCATCCTCCTGATGACGGAGTGCCCTGTCGAATCCTGGTCGCGGGTTGGCAGGGCTTTTCTTTTCATCAGCATTTATCAGGAGAAATCCATGGCTGACACGTTAACTATTATTGCTCAACCCCGCACTGACTCAGGGAAAGGTGCGAGCCGCCGCCTGCGTCGCACGGGCCTGGTTCCTGGAATTATCTACGGAACCGGCAGTGATCCACAAAGTATCTCGGTGAAACATAATGATATTGCGCATCAACTCGAGAACGAGGCTTTTTACTCCTCTATCCTGAGTGTCGAAGTCGATGGAAAAGCGCAGAAAGTCGTGCTCAAGGATCTGCAGCGCCATCCAGCAAGACCTTTCATCATGCACCTTGACCTGCTGCGCATCAGCAGCAAAGAGGCGATAAAGATGTCTGTTCCTTTGCACTTTTTGGGTGAAGAGACCGCGCCTGGCGTCAAGGAGGGCGGAACTGCTTCGCATCACTTCACTGAGGTTGAAGTCAGCTGCCTGCCGGCTGATCTTCCCGAGTTCATCGATGTCGATGTCTCTGCCATGGAGATAGGCGATGCCATCCATCTCTCCCAGATCAAGCTTCCCGAGGGAGTCGAGTTGCCTGCCCTGGCGCTGGGTGAAGATCATGACATGGCTATTGTCGCCATACTCGCTGCACGTGTTGAAGTTGAGGAAGAGCCGGAAGAAGTGGCTGAGGCTGCTGCTGAAGGCGAGACTGAAGCAACAACCGATGCTGAGGGTTCCGAAGAGTCATAGCCAAGGGCTTGTCTCTGTGTAGAGCAAGGGGCATTTGGTGACAAATGCCCCCTTTTTTTGATAGTCACCTGGTGAGGTAGAGTCTCTGAATGACAATGCATGAAACCCTTCCTGATCTCTCGCCAAGACGCCAAGTTCGCCAAGAAAAACCTTTGCGGTCTTGGCGTCTTGGCGAGAGAAAATGTTTTTTACCATGCCTTGTTAGTCTGAGACTTGATTTCGCTAGATAGTTGGAATATGACTCATTTGTTCAGATATTGAGCGTTCAAGGAGTACTGCTAAATTGAGGTTGTTCCATGTCTGAATCACAAGTAATTCAAGTGATCGTCGGTTTGGGAAATCCAGGTGAGAAATATCTCCAAACCAGGCACAATGCCGGCTTCTGGTTTGCTGATGCCGTCGCCTCCCGTTATGGCGGCATTTTTCGCCAGGAGAAGCGGTTTTTTGGTGAATCCTGTCAGGTTCAGGCCGGTTCACTCTCCTGCCGTCTGCTTAAACCGATGGTTTTCATGAACCGCAGCGGGCAGTCCGTCGCCGCCATCTGCAACTTCTTCAAGCTCGAACCGCAGCAGTTGCTGATCGTGCATGACGAGCTGGACCTGCCGCCGGGCGTGATGCGTTTCAAGCAGGGGGGAGGGCACGGCGGCCACAATGGCCTGCGGGATATCCACAAGGCCATTGGCGCCGATTATTGCAGGTTGCGGGTTGGCATCGGTCATCCCGGCCATAAAAGCCAGGTTGTCGACTATGTGCTGAAAAGAGCCTCCAAAGCGGACGATGCGCTCATGCGTGACGCGATTTCATGCGGCGTGGACGAGGTCCCCGATCTGCTGGCCGGTGACTATCAGCGTGTCATGAACCGCTTGCACCAGTAGGGAAGCTTTTCTACGGGGGAAGAGGCAACTATCAATGAGTTGCAATTGACATTCGTAACTTCTCAATAACCCCGTGCAATCGTAGGTTGGGCAAAGAAGGCACGACGTGCCCAACAAGCAATGCATCCGTTGGGCACGTCGCTATCGCTCCTTTGCCCAACCTACGGCTGGGTAACGTGTAGTCAATGCGCGGAGTTATTGAGATGTTGCTGGACAACTCTTTATTCAGAAGCTCCGTAGATCTTTGAGGCAGTCCATGGAGGGCTTTTCGCCTTTGGCGAGCACCTCGCGATAATGGCTGATGCAGCAGGCAAGCATTCTGCCGCGAAAGAAGAGTCTGTAGCCCCCGTACACAGCAAGCAGGGCTCCAATGGTGGTCAGCAGCAAAAAGTCTGAATGAAGCAGCAGCGCGCCCAGCATAAACCATGCAAAGGGTACAGCCGTGGGTGTTCTCTGTGAACGTTCGATGTCCTCCTTGATGTGTGTGCAAATAGTCAT
>JAIVTC010000058.1:0-2056 GCA_048629055.1 Candidatus Bathyarchaeota archaeon | reverse complement strand
TGTTTTCTCCGTCGCATCAACAGGCCCTGCAATCGCATTTATGATCTGGAGCCTTATTGTCGGCGGCAGCGACACTTTTTTGAAACCCCTGTTTCTCGGTCGCGGCATGGATATTCCAATGCTGGTGATCCTGCTCGGCGCCATCGGCGGAATGATGACTGCGGGCATCATCGGCCTGTTCGTCGGTTCGGTGGTTCTCGCGCTGGGTTACAAGCTGTTTATGGTCTGGCTTAACCCGGTAGATGAAACCACCCCGGTCGATGATGGTCAGGCTACTGCGGCTGGTGAATGAGCAACCGCATGAGCAACTTCGCCAGCCAATTTCAGCTCCATCTGGTTCTGGCCTGCGGATTTGTTACACTGAGCGCCTGCACCACCCTGGGACCTGATTACCAGGAACCCGATGTCAGCTGGCTGCAGGAGTGGCAACCCTCCGCATACGGGGCAAGCGGCAACCGAAGTGTGCAAAAACAGGTCGATTTGCGCTTCTGGTGGAAACTCTTCAATGATCCCGCTCTGAACAAACTCATCGATGTCGCCAGAGAGGAGAATCTGCCGCTGCGTATTGCCGGTTTACGCATCTTTGAGAGCCTGGCCCTGCTGGGCATTGCCGGCAGCAGCCTCTATCCGCAACTGCAGCAGGCCGGCGGCGCCATCAACTATGTGAATACCCGTTACCATGGCGGGGATGCACCACCTGATAACCAGAGCTTCGGCAGCTATCAGGCCGGCTTCAATATGGCATGGGAGCTCGACTTCTGGGGCCGCTTCAGACGCGGCATCGAATCAGCCGATGCGGCCTATCTAGCCTCTGTCGCCAATCAACAGGATATGCAAGTGTTGATCAGCGCCCAGGTGGCCGATGTCTATTACGCCTACCGCACCACCCAGGCGCGCATTGCCATCGCGAAGGAGAATGCGGCGATTCAAAAACGCAGCTTTGAGATTACCACTGAGTTGTTCAAAAATGGTGAAACCTCCGAACTGGATCTGCAGCAGGCAAAAACACAATACCTCGCCACCTTGTCGACAATTCCGCAGTTGGTGATCTCCCTGGTCCAAACCCGCAATGCGCTGGCAGCCCTGCTCGGGCGTCCTCCGGGGAAGATACCTGAACTTGCCACCTCCAGATACAAGCTGCCTGCTGTTGCGACCAGCGTCATAGGGAAGATCCCCGCGTATTTGCTCACGCGCCGCCCCGACATCCGCAATGCCGCCTGGCAGATTGCCGCCCAATCGGCCCAAATTGGTATCGCCGAAACAGATTATTACCCGGCCATCACGCTTCTGGGAAGCCTTGGCTGGTCGGGAAACAGCCTCAGCGGAACCCCGAATACCGGCAATCTGGTGGTTGGTCCTGCGGTGCAGTGGAATATCTTTGATTACGGCCGCATCAAAAACAATGTGCGCCTGCAGGATGCCCGGCTGCAGCAGCTGATCGAACAATACCAGGAGTCAGTGCTGCAGGCCGCGAGGGAAGTCGATGATGCAGCGATCGGTATCCGCAAAACCGAGGAGCAGCAGGCCTTGAGCGACGCTGCCGTGAAATCTTCCCAACGCGCCCTGGAGATAGCCAACACCAGGTATCGCGAAGGTTACGCAGATTTTCAACGGGTGCTGGAAGCGCAGCGTGCGTTGGCTACCCGGGCTGAAGCCCAGCTGCTGAACCAGGGGAGTCATATCGCCTATGTGATCAGCCTCTACAAGAGTCTCGGCGGCGGCTGGATAGACATGCCGGCGGAGCAGCTAATCCCTACACAGGTCAGAGAGACCATGCAGAGACGCACCAACTGGGGCGATCTCCTGACCTCGCCCAAACCTGACAAAAAGCCCCCGATATCAGCCAAAGAGACATCTCCAGATGAGTGAAAAAGAGCAGCAGCCCGATACCGATAAAACACAGGCAAACGAAGCACAAAGCGATGATGTGCAGGCAGATCAAAACAGTTCAGCCTCATCCGTGAAGAAGGGGACCATCGCCATCCTGCTGCTGATCATGGTCAGTCTGGCCTGGTACCTGCTCTCCGACCGATATACGCCATATACATCGCAAGCG
>JAIVTC010000057.1:0-6050 GCA_048629055.1 Candidatus Bathyarchaeota archaeon | reverse complement strand
CTTGCCGCATCATCCCTTCCACACCAGCCCCACGGGTCACATCGCTCCCCAGCGCCAGCGACAGGCCCGAAATAAAGCCGGACATCCACTCCCTCAATTGCACATGGGCCAAAGCCCCCTCCTCCTCATCTGACTGCCACTGCCTGGCTGAGGCGACAAGGTCATCACAACTGTGAACACCGTAACCATAGAGGGCAGCGCTCTGACTCCAAACCGGGGCAGCAGCCAGCAAGAAAGACAACATGACAGATAGACGCATAAAATTCTCCATTAAAAGTAGAGTTGAGATGTACTTGCAAAACCACGTCATTCCGGCATGGTTTCAGCCGTAATCCATTAAGTCTACATGTTCTCTGGATTCCGGCATTCGCCGGGATGACGTGTGACCGGTTGGAGGCATGGGGCAGTTTAGCAGCAGGGAGATGGCGCGGAGCAATTCCACTTCAACAGCAGCCACCCTGCCGTCAGCTGAAACACATACTGCGCAGGCTCTCAACAAGCGTTGTTTGTGCAATGGTCTGAGCTGCACCAGCTTCTCGAGTGCGCTCTCCAATGCTTCAACTGTCGCTTCATGGCTTGCCAGCAGATGAATCTTATCTGTTTCCAGTTCATTAGCTGCTGCACGGAACGCCTTTCCAATTTCAGCTTCATCCTGCGCGGAAGATCGAGCGATAACACTCAACAGAATTGCACATTCCGGCAGCAGTTGTCCAAGTAATCGCGACTTGTCACTCTGCAGAGCCCCTGTTGAATGATCTGCAGCGAGACTGCAGACAACGATTTTTTGCAGTGTCCATTCAAACAGGGTGACATCTGCGTCAAACTGAATCAGAGCATCGATATTACGCTTGAACAGCTGAAAATGCCTGCTTGAAAGTTCCCGCAATGCCGGCACTGCCAGTTCAATCACGGCGAGACGCTGCTGCGGGTGCATCTGCCGGATTACGGACAACAACTGCCGCGTCAACCGGGCAACACCCTCTTCTGTGTGTTTTTGCAGCACGCTGATCTGCTGTGCTGCTTTATCGACATCCGTATCAACCAACAAAGCAAAAACAATCGCGCGGGCGCCATACGGATCACGACTGTTCTGCAGCACCACTTGCGGGATGCTTCCGACCATATCCGCTGCATCGGCGATCGACTCTGCGTCTGGCCGGGCGCTCTGCTCGATGTGTTGAAACAGCTCCAGCAACACAGTAGTTTCTGCGACCATGCGCCGTCTCTGTGCGTCACTGTCGGCAACAGGCTTGTCGATCTGCTGTGCAGGCTTGCGTCTCTCGATATCAGCTGCAATAAACTTTCCGTCCCATTGGGGCAGAATACGCACAATGCGTTGCTTCAACGGAGGGTGCGTTGCGAGCAGGGAGAGATAGTTGTTACGCACACCCTCACTGAAGAAGGTATGACTGAATTCCGCAGCATCTGCATTCCTTAACAGAGAGCCATTCTTAAGAGCCCCGATGCGTATCAATGCCCCGCCAATACCATCGGGATTACGCGTAAACTGTACGGCAGAGGCATCGGCAAGATACTCTCTCTGGCGGCTGACCGAGGCCTTGATCAGATTACCGATAAATGTTCCCGCATAACCCAGGATAAAGAGGCCGGCTCCCAGCGCGATCAATGGCAGTCCATTCCCCTGTTTTGAGGATGAGCGTGAAGTGGCGGAAATACGGATCAGAAAACGGCCAATCAGTCCGAGCATCAGGATGCCGAAAAGTATGCCGATGAGGCGCATGTTGAGACGCATGTCCCCGTTGAGGATATGGCTGAACTCATGTGCGATGATCCCCTGCAGTTCAGCGCGGTTCAATTGCGCAAGACACCCCCGGGTGACCACAATCGCTGCGTCACCAGTGGTGATGCCGGCGGCAAATGCGTTGATTCCCGGCTCATCCTGCATCACATAGACCAGTGGCGTCTGTGTGCCGGAAGCGATGGAAATCTCTTCAACAATATTCAGCAGTCTGCGATGCTCCGGCACCCTGCTGCTCGAACTTATGAGCGTGCCGCCCATCATCTCCGCAACTGCTTTTCCGCCCCTGCCCATGGTCCAGGAACGAAACAGGCTGCCCAGCAGGATAACCACGGCAACACCACTGCCGATGGTGAAGAATTGCGGCCAGCTGAACTGCTGTATGAGAGTCTCCACAGCAGAATCTGATCCTCCACCAGCGATCGCCATGGCGGCCATCAGAAACAGGTTTGTCAGCACCACCAGCAACACCACTGCAAGTGCAAACAGGGTGATCAACAGCGTGGTTTTTTTGCGCGCCTCGTCCTGGGCGCTGAAGAAGTCCATCGTTGCAGCCGGGAAAGATGCTAGAAAGAGACTTTCGGAGCAGCCTGTATCGCCTCGCTGTCCTCAAATTCCAGCAGGGTCGCATCTTGCGGATGACCAAAGGCGCCGGCAAACAGCGTTGGAGGAAAAGATTGCCTGAAAGTGTTGTAGGCCATCACCTGGTCATTGAACAACTGACGGGCAAATGAGACCTTGTTCTCGGTGCTGGTGAGTTCTTCACTCAACTGCATCATGTTCTGGTTGGCCTTCAGATCAGGATAGGCTTCCATGACAACATTGAGTTTGCCAATGGCGCCGGCAAGCTGCTGTTCGGCGCCTGCCAGTGATTTCATGGCATCGGAATTTGCGGGGTCTGCAGCGGCATCTTTCAGACTTTGCGCAGCTGTGTTTCTTGCATTGACAACCGCTTCCAGTGTCTCTTTTTCATACTTCATGTATGACCTGGCGGTTTCGATAAGATTGGGAATCAGGTCATAGCGGCGTTTCAGCTGCACCTCGATCTGTGCAAACGCATTCTTGTAACGATTTTTCAGCGTCACAAGATTATTGAAGATACTGATGATATAGAGCACCGCTGCTGCGATGATCACCAGAATGACGATGATTGTTGTTCCCATTGTTCCCATAGTTATATGTTTTAGGTTTTAGGTTTTAGGTTGTCCTGATGTAACATCTCAATAACCCCGTGCAGGAAGCAGGGTTGGGATTTGCTTTTCAGGGCTGTAGAAAACAGGGATGTTTTATCAGAGCTTACAGGGATGTATTCACGCGTCCCTGAAAGGCGGGTCCCAACCCTGCACAGACTCAATCAGTACACGGACTTTTTGAGAAAATACGTCCTGATCAACTTTCAGGCGCATTTTTCTGAACATTGCCAGCAACATTCTGCTCTTCAAACCAGGTGATCTCGACTTTGCGTTTGCCCCAGCGCATCGCCTTGGCGCGGTTGGTTCCCATATAGATGTCGATCTTTTTCTGCCATCGTTTGCCCATCCTGTCCAGCACCAGGTAGGTTCCGGGAAGGCCCTTGATCTTGACTTCGGTCCTGTGTCCCAACCCCATTCGTTGCAAGTCACGCGAGACGGCGATTGACTTCATACCGGGGCGCAGCTTATCTCCCCATGCGGCGATCGACGGATTCCCGACAGTTTGTCCGCGCAGTGAATTATAGGCGGATGCGGTCACCGTCATGGTGCGTTTTTTCCCGACTCCCGTCAATTCAAACAGATCCTTTTTTTCGGCTGTCGCAATCGTATCAGGAGGAGTTACATCACTGCTCCGGTAGTTGTCAGCACAACCTCCAATCAACACAGCAACTGTCAGCAACGGCGTTAAAATCCACCATCTATTATTATTCAGCGTTTTTATCGAGGCCTTCATATTATTTACCACTAATATACTACAATTCTATTTTAGACCGGAATCAGGAAAATTAGTTCCCTCTATCATCCCTCCGCAAATAGCGGGTAGAATTCGGAAATGCAAAAACACTCCGCTGACTTCCGTTTTTATGAAGAGTTGAATGACTTCCTGCCAACTGAGAAACGCAAGCAAACCATTGCGTATCAGTTTTTCGGTGCGCCAGGCATCAAGGATCCGATCGAATCCCTCGGAATCCCGCATACGGAGGTTGAACTGATCATCGTCAATGGCCGCTCTGTCGGCTTTGATTATCAACTGAGAGATAATGACCGGGTCGCAGTCTATCCCGTTTTCGAGTCATTTGACGTGACGCCATTGGTTCGTCTGCGCGAGCATACTCTGCGCAAAACCCGCTTTGTGGTGGACGTGAATCTTGGAAAGCTCGCACGCTGGCTGCGATTGCTGGGTTTTGACACGCTCTACCGCAATGACTACTCCGATGCAGAACTCACCAGGATCTCTGTTGAGAAGAGACGCATTCTACTAACTCGCGACCGCTTTTTGCTGCGCCGGAAAATCATCACCCACGCATACTGGGTGCGGGCGCATGATCCTGACGAACAGATCGCTGAAGTCCTCAAACGTTTTGATTTATCCGCACAGGTTGTTCCTTTCAAGCGCTGTCTGGAGTGTAATGGCCCGATCAGAGATGTGGAAAAAAGTGACATTGCCGATCAGCTCAAACCACTGACCAGGCGCTACTACAGCCGCTTCTATCGCTGTGAAACCTGCGGGAAAGTCTACTGGAGAGGCCCGCATTACGAAAAAATGCTGCTCAAACTGGACAATTTGTTACTGTCTGAATGAAATCATCAGCCATACGGCGCAATCCGTTGACTACTGCTGGTCATGCGTTTGCTGAATCGCTTCGGCCATCTCCAGCTCCACGGCTGCGTCGATATCGAGATCGGCATCATCGACTAAACCGGCATCAGGATCGTTAAAAACGGAGACATCCATCTTGCCCTCGCTTTTTGCAACGATCGAGGAGACCACAGCGTCACCCGAGACATTGACCGCCGTGCGAATCATATCCAGCAGACGATCCACACCGAGGATCAAACCGATGCCTTCGACGGGGAGACCCACCTGGGTGAAGACCATGGAGAGCATGATCAGACCCACACCGGGAACACCGGCAGTGCCTACAGATGCCAGCACCGACATCAAAATGACAGTCAGGTATCCCATCACCCCCAGTTCCACGTTGTAGACATTGGCGATAAAAACAGTTGCAACACCCTGCATGATGGCGGTGCCGTCCATGTTGATGGTGGCGCCGAAAGGGACGGTGAACGAGGCGACAGAGTTATCCACGCCAAGGCGTTCGGTGACCGTGCGCAAAGTCACCGGAATGGTTGCATTGGAGCTGGCGGTGCTGAATCCAAACACCTGCACACTGCGCATTTTTTTGAGGAATATAACGGGATTCAATCCGGAAAGAACCTTTAGCGTAATCATCAATGTGACGAACAGATGCAGCATCAGGGCTGCGACCAGCACCAGCACGTAGCCCGCCAAATGGCCGAGCAGATCAAGACCAAGCTCGGCCATGGACTGGGCAATCAGGCAGAAGACGGCATAGGGTGCAATGCTCATAATGATATGCACCATCTTCATCATCACTTCGTTGCCGATCTCGACTCCCTGCATCAGCTGTTTGGCTTTTTTCCCAACCATGAGAATACTGATGCCGAGTAAAATGGCGAAGAAGATGATTTGCAGCATCTCACTGGATGCAAGCGCCTGAACCGGATTGGTCGGGATGATATTGATCAGCACATCAGTCAGCGGCGGCGCCTCCTTGCCGGTGAAGGTGGCTGCTGTTACCGCATTCATGCCCTTGCCCGGCGCCACGATGATGGCAAGCCCGATCGCCGAAGCAATGGCAATGGCAGTGGTCATCATATAGAGGGCAAACGACTTGCCTCCCACGCGTCCCAGCGTGCTCAGATTGCCGATACCGCAAACACCGCTGATCAGCGACAGCAGAACCAGAGGCACAACCAGCATTTTCAGGGCGCTAATGAACATCTTGCCGACAACATGAAACAGCCCGTTGACGACGTATTCATTGATGAATGATCCCTCGGCATTCATGCCGCCCAGATTGATCGCCAGGCCAATGAGAATACCGGCAACCATTCCAATCATTACCTTGAGCGTCAGACTCATTCCTTTACCATTGGTGCTCATGCTCTCCTCCTCAGGATATGGGCAGTTTTTAACGACATGTGATCCTGTTCATAGACGCCGGGGCGGTCCATCCGGCCAGGCGCCGAACGGAAATGGACGCCGTTCGCTGTTGAATGTCAGGAACAGC
>JAIVTC010000056.1:0-7934 GCA_048629055.1 Candidatus Bathyarchaeota archaeon | reverse complement strand
CTCCCGCTTCATCGATCACTACCGACTGTTCGCTGGAATAGAAGTCGCCGTCGCTCATCGACGCGACCTGTGATTTGGAATCGGCGCTCCATACGCCCATCGAGTGAGGATGCTGTTTTGCATACTCCTTGACCGGGGCCGCCACGCGGCGATCCGAATTGCCTTCGCGCAGCACCGGATTGACTGCACTGCCCAGCACTCTGGCATAGCGCGCTTTGATTTCCTGTTCTGCCTCATTTTTCGGCTCTTCAGGATAGTCAGGGATTGCATATCCCAGCGCTTGCAACTCCTTGATCGCCGCATGCAGCTGCGGAATCGAGGCGCTGATATTCGGCAGCTTGATAATATTTGCTTCCGGCCTCTTCGCCAGTTTTCCCAGTTCAGCCAGCGCATCGCCCTGTTGTTGGTCAGCGCTCAGCTTGTCGGGAAAATTGGCAATTATCCGCCCCGCCAATGAGATGTCCCTGGTTTCAACGCTAACCCCCGCGGCTTTGGCGAATGCCTGGATGACTGGCAGCAGTGAACGGGTCGCCAATGCAGGCGCTTCGTCAGTGAGGGTATAGATGATCTTCGAGCTTGGCATTTATTTGTTTCTCCCGACAAGGAAAAATACAGGATTGGGTTGGAATTATACGATTTCGGCCTCGTAGCCGGCATCTTTGACTGCAGAGATCAACGCTGCATTATCTGCGTTGCCTGTGACTTTGGCGGCTCCCGGCTCCAGGGTCACTTCCACGCTCTGCACGCCGGAGACGCTTTCAAGCGCCTTTTTTGTGTGCATGACACAGTGATTGCAGGTCATGCCGGTTATTTTCAGGTGGATCATGTCACTCATGAGAGTCTCCAGTCGTAGGTTTATAGAATCGCAGCCGGTTAGCGTTGACCACCACGGTAACCGATGACATCGCCATGGCGAAGCTGGCGAACATTGGATTCAGCAGCCATCCAGTCAATGGGAAGAAGACACCTGCAGCCAGGGGGATGCCGATGACATTATAGATAAAGGCGCCGAACAGGTTCTGTTTAATATTACCCAGGGTGGCGCTGGAGATGGCGATGGCATTGCTGACATTCATCAGTGAGTCACCTGCGAGCGTGATGTCGGCGCTCTCGATGGCCACATCCGTACCGCTGCCAATGGCGAAACCCGTGTCGGCCTGAGCCAGCGCAGGGGCGTCGTTGACGCCGTCTCCCACCATGCCGACCTTGTGCCCCTGCTGCTGCAGATCACGAATCACCTCCAGTTTCTGCTCGGGCAGAAGCTCGCTGAAAATCGTATTGACGCCCAGCGACTCCCCGACTGCCTTTGCCGTCGCCTGGTTATCTCCGGTGCACATCACCACCTGCAAGCCCTGGCGATGCAGCTCCCTGATGGCGGCAGCGCTCTCTTTGCGAACCGGGTCCTTGAGGATCAGCAGACCCAGCAGGTTATCGCTATTGGCCAGCCAGATGGGGGTTCCGCCCTGGCTGGCCTGCTGTGCAGCGATTTGCCGCCAGTCATCATCAATTGCAATGCTCTGCTCCGCCAGCAGTTGCGCATTGCCGAGAACATAGCGTTGGCCGTCAATCTCAGCCGAAATTCCGCGGCCGCTGATCGCCTGGAAATCATCACAGGGAAGCGCTTGAATAGCCCGCTGCTGTGCGCTGCGAACGACCGCCTGTGCCAGCGGGTGCTCCGAGCCGCTCTCCAGACTGAGCGCAAGCTGGATCAGTCTGTTGTCATCATGCTCAGCATCGATCACGTGGATATCGGTCACAGCCGGCCGCCCTTCGGTGAGGGTGCCGGTCTTGTCCACCATCAGGTGCGTAATGTGGGCCGCGCTCTGCAGCGCATCGCTGTTGCGAATCAACATCCCCAACTGCGCCGCGCGCCCTGTGCCAACCATGATGGCAATCGGCGTAGCCAGTCCCAGCGCACAGGGACAGGCGATCACCAGCACCGCGATCCCTGCGGTCAGCGCATAGGCGATCTGCGGCTGCGGACCAAACAGGCTCCAGGCGATGAATGTCACCATCGCGATAACGATAACAGAGGGCACGAAGATGGCGGAGACCCTGTCCACCAGCTGCGCAATTGCCGGCTTGCTGAGCTGCGCCTGTTTGACCATGCTGACGATAGCCGCGAGCGTGGTCTCCTCCCCCAGGCGGGTGACGCTGAATATCAAGGTGCCGCCCTGGTTGCCGGCACCACCCGTCACTTCATCACCGGGGTGCTTGGGAATGCTTTTCGACTCCCCGGTGAGCATGGACTCATCCACACTGGAACTACCCTCGACGACCTCGCCATCAATGGGGATGGTCTCGCCCGGTTTTACCCGGATCAGGTCTCCCCGCTGCAACAGCGAGACCGGAACCACAACCTCCCCACCTTCGCGTACGACCAGCGCCAATCTGGGAGCCAGCTGCACCAGGGCGCCTATCGCCTTGCTGGTGACGCGTTTGGCGCGGGTTTCCAGGGCGTGACCCAACTGTAAAAATGCGAGGATAGCGACCGACGCATCCAGGTAGAGATGATTGCCTCCGCCGGGAATAAAGTCAGGGTTGATGATAATGATCAGCGAAGAGATCCATGCAGCAGCGGTGCCAAGCGCCACCAGGGTATCCATATTGGAAGAGAGGTGCTTCGCCTGCTTGATGGCGGTGCGATAGTAGCTGGCGCCGCTGAACCACATGGTAAAGAGACAAACCAACGCCATGAGAGCCCAGAACAGCTGGCCTGCGCCCGGACTCAAATCTGGAAACAGGCCGCTCATTTCACCTGCCATCAACATCACGGCAACACTCCCCGCCAGCAGAGCCCGTTGCCAGGAGCGGCGGATTTCCCGCTCCGCCTCCTCTGCCTGGGCCAGGTAGGGGTCTTCGAACTGCTCCTCCAGGGAGGCGTCGAAACCTGCCTTCCTGAGTTGCAGCAGCAGGTCTGCAGGATGCTGTCGGGTGGTGAGTTCCACCCTTGGCCAATGATTCTGCACATCACCGCCCAGACGTGCGAGCAGCGCATCCAGATTGCCATCAGGCTCGCCCTGGAATTGCACAACAAGTTGGTCAGACGGCAAATGCTTCTCAATCAGAGCGGCGTCATAGCCCTGGTCGATAATGGCGTTGACGACGGCCGCCGGATCTCCACCAACAACCCGGGCGTGTTTTTCAACCAGGTTGACCTGCGCCAGCGACACGCCTTGTACTGAATTTATCGCCCGCTCTACGGTCGCCACACAGGAGGCACAGGTCATGTCGCTAATAGTGACCAGGTAAGTTGCATCTTCATCTGCGGCAGAAGTTTTGTCAGCGGAGTGATCAGCAGGCTGACCTGTGGAATCATCCGCCGATGATGAATCAGGTATGGGACAGCTCTCTGGTGTTTCAGGCCGCGGCCGCGCCTCATATCCCGCCTCACTGATCGCCTCGATCACTGCATGCGGCAGCCCGCCTTTCACCTCGACAGTGCCGGCATCCAGATCAACACTGGCAGCGGTCACACCGTTCACACCCAATGCGGCCTTCTGTACAGCATTGACACAGTGCCGGCAGCTCATCCCCTCTACATTGATCAGATATGAGGTATCTTTGTATTGAATGTCGGTTTCACTATTTAGCATGGTTCAATCTGGATGTTTCTCTGTTTCTACTATACACGGACTCTCGATTCTAACGAATACAGAGGTGATCAAATCACAACCACCAGGCAGCCAATATTGCTATCACTTTATGCTTGCAATAGCGGTTAAATACACTATCATTTACCTCATGAACAACAAGCATAGAAAAACCCTCAAGATAATCTTCACCGATCCAATTAATGGCAACCTTGAATGGCGTAAGATTGAGGCATTATTTCTAGCTATTGGGGCTTCCCGCACGGAAAGAGCTGGATCCGCTGTCAGTTTTGTATTGAATGACATCCGGGTGGATTTCCACCGCCCCCATCCTGATAAAGAGGCATTGCGGTATCGTATGAAAGATGCTCGCAAGTTTCTGCAGCAAGCAGGTATAACACTATGAACATGATGAAATACAAGGGTTACATTGCTCACATAGAATACGACGATGATGACAGTATCTTTGTCGGCCATCTCGCTGGCATCAAAGATATTGTAGGTTTTCACGCGACAACGGTCAGCGAGCTGGAAATTGCATTCCATGAATCCGTCGACAACTACATCGCCATCAGCGAGGAAACTGGTAGAGCCGTACAAAAGCCATATTCCGGTAAATTGATGTTGCGGGTTTCACCAGATATTCATGCGGCAGTCGCCACAGCCGCACAGGTGCATGGAAAAAGCATCAACCAGTGGGCTTCTGAAATTTTGGGGAAAGCCGCTCACATTTAGGAGCTGTCCAATATCAGCTTCAACCCCACCAGGATCGTCACCGTCTCGAAGCCGCGTTTTACCCAGCGATTGCCGCTGCTGATCGACAGGTGCGCACCTGCGTAGCCGCCCAGCAGTGAACCCAGCAGCAGTACCGGCAGCCACTCCCATTTGATCTCTCCGAGCAGGCCCAGCGTGATGGCGCCTGCGCCATTCCAGAACATGCCCACCAGGATCAGGGTGTAGGCAACGGCGCGTTGATAGTCGAGGCCGAACCAGCGGATCAGCCACAGGGTCACAAACAGGCCGGTTCCCGAAGTCAGGGAGCCATTCAGAATGCCGATAGCAAACAGTCCTGCTCCGCCAGCGAGATATCCGGCAGCATCACGATGACACGGCTCATACGTTTGCCCCAGTTGCTTGCGCGTGAGTGAATAGATTCCCAGCCCCAGAGTCAGCACCCCCAGCGCGAGCGTCGCACTGCGGTCCGGCACTTTCAGAATAAAACTTGCACCAAGAATGACACCGGGGATACCGCTCAACAGGATAAACAGCATGAAACGACGTTCCAGGTCACTGTTATTCAGATGACGGATGGTAGCGCCGACTCCCAGAGCTACAGATGCCACTTTATGCGTCGCCAGTGCGATGCCGAAAGGGAGGCCGAGAAACAGCAGCAGCGGCAGCTGGATCAGCCCGGCTCCACCACCGGAGAAAGCGGAGAAGAGATTTGCGATAAAAGAAAAAAACAGGAGGATTAATTGATCCATTGCTGTCGATGTATTGAATTATTTTCAACTAAAATGAACAAACCACAGAATGCTTGCATTGATTAAGAGTATGCTTTATCAAGATCAAGTTGCATTGTAAACTCAATATAGGAAATTGAAACAGAGAGCTCAATGAGTCGTTATTTTTATCTATTAATACTCCTGCTTTGCTCCACCACAGCTCTGCATGCGGAGATGTACCGCTGGACGGACGAGAATGGCAAGGTCCACTACACTGACAGTATCCCGACCCAGCATAAGCACCGCGGTCATACAAAGCTCAACGAACAGGGGGTGATCGTCGGCAGTGTTACAGCGGATTTCACACCCGCACAAAAACAACACCGCATACAGCAAAAAAAGCTACATACTCTGCAACAGCAGTTTCTGCAGCAACATCGCAATCGAGATCAATCACTATTAGACCAGTTTGACTCCGCGGATGACCTGATTATGACCAGGGATGGAAAAGTTGCCGGAATCGAGCGCTCCATCAACGTCATGAAAAACACAGCCCGCAAAGAGAGAAAGATGCTGGCAAAGCTGCAGCAGCGTATCGACGCCATGCAGGCAAAAGGGAAATCCGTACCTGTCGACATGATACAAAAGCTCCTGAGGCTGCGTCATAGCGTCAAGGAGAGTGATGCTGAAATTGCGCGGGAGGAAGGAAAAAAACAGCACCTCCATGACCAGTTTACGCAGGATCTGCAGCGTTATCGCCATCTAAAGCAGCCGGACAAATACCCGGCATCAGTCTCACAGGAAGGGGAGTCAGAACCACTTGAGGGCGTCATCAACTGCTCACCCGGGACAAACTGCAAGCCCCTGTGGAAGCGCGCTGTCGCCTATGTCAAAAAATACTCCGATACAGCTGTCAAATACCAGTCGGAAGAGATCATCATCACGGAACGGGCAACGCAGGGGAAGCAAATCAGCCTGATTCTGTCACTGATCGGCGAAGCTGATGGAGAGAGGTTTTCGATATACCTGGATGTTCAGTGCAGAGCATCCGCCAGGGGAGCGCTCTGCGACACTGAGCAGGCAAAAAGTGTGCTGCAAGGTTTTCGTCCGACCGTTCTCAACGAAACAGCGCCGGCGCCAGAATCCTCCAGCAATCCTCCAACTCATGCAGTGGCGACTCCTTGAAGATCGAACGCCGGAAATGATGCATCCTCCCCTCGACCCAGTCTGTCAGCAGTCGTGCAGTCAAGGCTTCAGTGGCGACAGTCTCGGTTTCTCCGCGCATCTTTGCCTCGCGCAGCACCTGTTTGAACTGTGCCTCCACGCGTAGAAAAAACTGATCGACACGTGCATGCAGACGCTCATTCTCACCAGTCAAAGCATCGCCGAGCAGCAACCGGGTGATTCCGGGATTGCGTTCGGAAAAAGCCAGCAACAGGTAGACAATGTAATAACAACGCTCCGGCGTCTCCTTGTACTCTTCAAGAATCTTGTTAATGCGGGTGAAAACACTCTCTTCGGCAAAACCGATCAATGCCTCGAATATCTGCGCCTTGCTGGCGAAGTGGCGGTACAGAGCCGCCTCGGAGACTCCAGCCGCCTTGGCCAGAGATGCCGTTGTGATGCGCTTGCCGGACTGGATTTCCAGCTCTTGTGCCAGACTCTCCAGAATCTGCTGCTTGCGCGAAGGACGCGGCATTTCAGCTCCTCCTGATCAGGGTGCCGATGCCCTCATCGGTAAAGAGTTCCACCAGTACCGCATGCGGCACCCGTCCATCGATAATGTGCGCCGTATTGACGCCTGATTTGACGGCATCCAGCGCGCTGCTAATCTTCGGCAGCATGCCGCCGTGAATGGTGCCATCCGCAATCAACTCATCGACGCGGCGGGTGCTGAGTCCTGTCAGCAAATTGCCCTCTTTATCCTGGAGTCCTTCTATATTGGTCAGCAGAATCAGTTTCTCCGCCTGCAGCACCTCGGCAATTTTGCCTGCGACCAGGTCTGCGTTGATGTTGTAGCTAAGACCGTCTGCGCCGACCCCGATGGGAGCGATAACAGGAATAAAGTTCCCATGCACCAGCATATCGACGACACTGGTATCGATGCTCTCCACCTTCCCCACGTGGCCGAGGTCGATAATTTCAGATGTCTCCAGCGCCGGATCATGCGGCTTGACATGCAGCTTGGTGGCGCGAATCAGGTCGCCGTCCTTGCCGGTCAGGCCAACAGCTGAGCCGCCGTGGCGATTCAGCAGATTGACGATCTCCTTGTTGACCAGGCCACCCAGCACCATCTCCACCACATCCATGGTTTCTGCATCGGTCACCCGCATACCCTGGATGAACTCACTCTCTTTTCCCAGGCGCTTCAACAGGCTGGCGATTTGCGGGCCGCCGCCATGGACGATGACCGGGTTGACGCCAACCAGTTTCATCATCACCACATCACGGGCAAAACCACGCTTGAGCTCGGCATCCACCATGGCGTTGCCGCCATATTTGATGACCACCGTCTTGCCGCGAAAGCGCTGCAGATAGGGCATCGCCTCCGATAAAACGTGGGCGACCTGTTTTGCATCTGTTGCTGTGAGACTCATGTTTATTACCCTTTTTGTAACCACAGATGCACACAGATAAACACAGATTTTTTGCTTCCTATTTCTACTTCCCTCGCTCCTGCGTGGCAAACCATACAAGGGTATGCATTCCCACGCAGAAGCGTGGAAACGAGGAAGACCCCGGTATTTTCCAGTTTTTTATCTGTGTTTATCTGTGTGCATCTGTGGTTAATAATTTCTCTGTGCAGAGTTAATGCCTGCCGGTATGGCCGAAACCACCTTCTCCACGGCTGCTGTCGTCGAACTCATCGACAATGGAAAATTTTGCCTGCACCACC
>JAIVTC010000055.1:0-4203 GCA_048629055.1 Candidatus Bathyarchaeota archaeon | reverse complement strand
CCTTTGACGAAAGCCATCATTTGATATAGACTGACTGTATCAAATGATGCTTCCGGAGATTGAAATGCGTGCATCAGCAATCAATGAACAACCAACGCTCTATACACCTGGCTCTTTCAACCCCACCGACCTCCTTACCCGACTGGGTCTGCCAGTACGTGGGGCAGAACTTCACCGCAGGCTGCACCAGGGATTTGAGTATAAATTCTCGATCGACCTCTTGAAGCATCTGCAAATCACGCAAAAGGAGTTCTATGCGATCCTCAATTTCGCTCCCGCCACCATCAAGCGGCGCAAGGGCGGGCGCTTCACCACCGAGGAGAGTGATCGTCTCTACCGGCTTGCTGAAATATTCAGCGCCGCGATCGAACTCTTTGAAGGCGATGAGAATAAAGCCAGGAGGTGGCTGAATCATCCGGTTAAAGGCTTGGGCGGCGAGCGTCCTGTTGATATGGCGATAACCAGCGCAGAGACAGAAGCCGCCCTTGATCTCATAGGCCGGCTGGAACATGGCGTCTTCTCTTGAGGCAGGTGCTCCCGGATACCGCCTGGTAAAAAAGAGGTGGTCAAATCAAGCATTCGATGGTGAAGGCGCCAGACGTTACGGCGGCCGCTGGAACTCAAAAGGGAAGCGCTGCCTCTACCTGGCCTCAACCCCGTCGCTGGCGCTGCTTGAAATCATGGTGCATCTCGATGATTACAGCCTGCTTGCAGACTATCTCCTCTATCAAATGGAAATACCGCATGCGTCACTGCTCGAACTCGATTCAGCGTCGCTTGCGGATGACTGGGATGCCGATCCTGCTCCGCTATCGACCGCGCAGATCGGCGATGAATGGCTGATGAGCCATGTATCCAGCGCACTCTACGCACCAAGCACGATCATCCCCACGGAAAAAATTATCCTGATCAATCCCGCGCATCAGCAATATGCTGAATTAGTAAAAACGATAACTGAAGTTAACTTCAGGGCTGACTCAAGACCCTGAACAGAAAAATCTGTTCCAGTGAGAAAATATGAGCCCATCGCAAAGCCAAATCATACGCACACTCAATATCACTCTTGTCATATATTGTATATGACCTTAATATACAGTTATGATTGATTTGACGGCAGTCACGAGCTTTGACTGGGACGAAGGGAATACTCGGAAGAACGAGAAGCACGGCGTATCGACGGCAGAGGCAGAGCAACTCTTCTTCAACACCCCTTTGCTACTGCTCGAGGACTTCAAACACAGCAGCCAGGAACCACGCTTCCATGCGCTGGGAAAGTCTGATGATAAACGACTGTTGCATATTACCTTCACTCTACGCTATGAGAAGAGAAAAATTCGTGTGATATCAGCCAGAGATATGCATCGAAAGGAGAGATTGATTTATGAAAAAGCAACTAAAAACCCTACCTGAGTTTAGTAACGAGAGAGAAGAGAGACGCTTCTGGGAAACCCACGACTCGACTGACTATCTCGATTGGAAACAGGCTCATCAGGTTGTCATGCCTAATCTGAAGCCTACGACGAAAACCATATCCCTGCGACTTCCACAGCATCTTCTGGACTCTATCAAAACAGCAGCCCACGCACGTGACGTGCCATACCAGTCACTGATTAAGGTATGGCTACAAGAAAAGCTCCATGGCCATTAATAGAATCGCCGGCGTGAACTGAGTGTTGTGCTGGTAGGAGACCGTGGCATGATCTCTCAGAAGCAGATCGACGAACTCAAGGGGCAGTCAGGGGATGATCGAACGAGGCTACCTCAAAGATGCAGAGAAGACCGGGGTGCGCGTTGGTCGGGTGATCAACCGATTCAAGATGGCCAAGCACTTCAAGCTTGAGATTGCGGAGAGCAAATTCAGCTTTGAGATTGATACAGAGAAAGTGAACGCGGATGCGGTGCGCCACTACAAGGCGCTCTGCAGCGGCAGAAGAAAAGGCGAAAAGCAAGCAACTGTCGGATGGATCCCCGGCGCACAGCTTCCAGACGCTGCTGCGCAACCTTGCGTCCATCGTACGCAGCACCTGCAGAAGCAGGGATGCAGAGGCTGACACACCCACTTTCATTATCGATACACAACTGACACCAAACCAGAAGAAGGCATTTCAACTCCTGAAAGAGATCAAAGTGTAGACAGGACCTTGCAGGTCGTTTTTTGAATATCACGTTGATTCTACAGGGAAAACTGACTTATCAAAAAAGGAACTTCAGTTTAAGAGATTGCCCGACAGGTTGTTTCCGAGCGAGTGAATCTCTTTTTATGCTGCAACATTGATAGAGACATGCAAGCCCAGCTGATGCGCGAGATCCACCAGGGCATCAAGACGAAATTCATTAATCTTACCTTTCAACAGCGCGCTGACACGAGGTTGTGAAATATGCAGCAGTTGGGCTGCATCTTGCTGCTTCAGACCACGATCTTTAATGGTTTCTGAAATCGCGATCATCAATTCAGAGCGCAGCTTCAGGTTTTCCCGGCGAACCGGATCATCTTCCAGCGCATCCCATACACTTTCAAACTGTTCGTTGCCGTTCATGATTGCTGCCTCTTTAATATTTCTTTTATTGCGCGTTTTGCTATCTCTAAATCCTGCCTGCTCGTTTTCCGGGTCTTCTTTTGAAAGGCATGTAGCACATAAATATTCTTCTCAAAAGCCACCGCATAGATCACTCTATATTGTCCCTCATGATGGATGCGTATCTCACGCACACCCTTGCCAACAGATGTCATTGGCTTCCAATCCATTGGATCTAAACCGCGTTGAACGCGATCAAGCTGGTGACCCGCTTCACGTTTAGCCATCGCTGGGAATTCACGAACCATCTTCAATGATGCCCCTATAAACTCGATTCCTTTCATAAGCACAGCTTACAGCTAGCCGCACACTTATACAAGTAACAATATATTTTTCCCTGTATTCATATGCAAATACCGGCACCTCTTGCAAAACTCTCAAAATCTGTCATTTCGACTGAAAGGAGAAATCTTAACGGATTGATAAATAAGATCTCTCACATGCATTCGAGATGGCAACAAAGATACAAATTAAACTCTTGGCAATCTCACTCTCTATTGTTATGGTCGCATCCTTTCTATAAAAACAGATCAATCATTATGAGCAAACCTTTTGTCGCAGTGCTGATGGGATCCAAGTCCGACCTACCGGTCATCGAAAAAACCCTGGATGTACTGAAATCCCTGCAGGTTCCTTTTGAGGTGCGCATCACCTCGGCGCACCGCACGCCGGATGTGACCCATGCCTACGTCAAGGATGCCGATGAGCGTGGATGCAGCGTCTTTATCGCCGCCGCAGGCCTGGCAGCGCATCTGGCCGGTGCGGTTGCCGGGCTGACCCTGAAACCGGTTATCGGCATTCCGCTGGACGCTGGTCCGCTGCAGGGAATGGATGCACTGCTCTCTACCGTGCAGATGCCCGGAGGCATCCCCGTGGCGTCCGTGGCCGTCGGCAGCGCCGGAGCCAAGAATGCCGCCTACCTGGCTGCGCAGATCCTGTCGCTCTCGGATCCGGAACTCGCACAGCGCGTCAAGGCTGAGCGCCAGGCCAATGCCGAGGCCGTCATCGCCGCTGACAAGGAGCTCCAGGGAGAGCTTTGACCCCGGTTAAACTACGCCAGGCGGCGCAGATTCTAAAAGCAGGCGGCATTGTCGCCTGCCCGACTGAAGCCGTCTACGGCCTCAGCTGCGATCCGCTGCAGCAGTCAGCCGTCGAACGACTGCTTGCAATCAAAAAAAGGGATGTGGCCAAGGGGTTGATCCTGGTCGCATCCACCATCGAACAGATCCCCTCTTTTGTCACAATACCCGACAAGCAGAGCGCCGCTATTCTGCAAAGCTGGCCCGGTCCGGTCACCTGGCTGCTTCCTGCGACAGCCGCTGCTCCCGCGTGGATCAGGGGAGATCACGCCACCATTGCAATGCGCATCACAGCGCACCCGCTAATGGCTGCGCTGTGCGAGGCTTTCGGCAAGTGCCTGGACTCCACCAGCGCCAAGCTCTCCGGTCTGCCGCCTGCGAGATCAGCGCTTCAGGTGCAACAACAGCTTGGCAAGCAGATTGATCTGATTCTGCATGCCGAGACCGGAACATCACACAAACCAACCACTATCCGGGATGCCATCACCGGAAAAACAGTCAGAGGATAAGCTGTGGAGATTGATATCAAGGCTGTAAAAAGCTATCTG
>JAIVTC010000054.1:0-6283 GCA_048629055.1 Candidatus Bathyarchaeota archaeon | reverse complement strand
AGGAATATCAGGATCGGGCCTGCATAGACAAGCTCAATGAAGAACACGCGTATAAAATTAAAGGTGAATTCCATCAGTACTTTTTACCGTTATCTCTTTGGGTTTAATCTGCCAGATAAGTGCGTGTTCTCGTAACCATCTACACTAGCCTGTCCGAGATGCTGTTCATGCCGGTGGTGCGTCCGGAACGACGTAGAAGAGTATTGAGAAGAAGTGCAGTATGCTGCCAGCCAGCACGAAGATATGCCAGATAGCGTGGTTGTAGGAGAGGCGTTCCCAGGCATAGAAAATGGCGCCCAGAGAGTAACTCAATCCGCCGGCCAACAGCAACAGCAGTCCACCGGTCTCCACGTTCGCCAGCATAGGTTTGATGGCGATCACCACCAGCCAGCCCATGCCCAGATAGAGAGCCAGCGACCAGCGGCGCAGTTTGCTGCTGCCCCATACTTCAACATATATCCCCAGGATGGCGGTGCCCCATACCATGGCGAACAGAAGCCAGCCCCAGGAACCACGCAGAGAGACCAGTGTGAAGGGTGTGTAGGTGCCTGCGATGAGGAGGAATATGGCGACATGATCCAGACGTTGCAGGATTTTCCTGGCGCCGGTATGGGGGATGCCGTGATAGAGGGTCGAGGCTGTATAGAGTAGAATCAGCGTGGCGCCATAGATAGCCGTACTGGTCACATGCCAGGCATCGCCGTAGAGGGCGGAGAAGGCCACCAGAATGGTCAGTGCGGCGATGCTCAGCGGAATACCAATACCATGGGTAACGGCATGTGCTATCTCTTCGCCGACAGTGTAATTTTCTGAAATAGTGCTGGGTTCCACGATGAATCCTGATATCAGCCTGTGCTCGCATCATAGCTGAGCTGTGCACTCTGTGCAAAGTGGGTGATTATCTTGATGATGGTCTCAGCACTGAAGCCGGGCTGTAATTTATTGTAATGCCCGTATCTGCAGCTATAATCAGATACAACCATTCTCATTGATGTTTCTGAGGCAAATGTTATGAAAACCATTACCCTGTTCCTGGGGATCGCTGTCTTTACAACGGTTGCCTGCATCCAGATTGTTTCAGCTGGCGAGCTGCGGCCTCTGGTCCTGCCCAGTACTCAGCAAGGCTACATTCAACAGCAAAGGCCAGCTGAGCCTTCCAGCGCATCTCTGTACACAACCTTTGAAGAAAAGGTTAAGCATATGACTCCTGAACAAAAAAATGCATATAAGGAACGCTACACCAAGGGGTTCAATGAAGCAAAACAGAACAATGACTATAGGCGTGTTGAACATTTTAATCGTTTGCTTGGGATCCTGAGCCGATATTGAGAGAGGAATTTAAAATGCGAACCAATCTAATGGGATGTTTAAAAATCCTGCTGCTCTCTCTTTTGTTGACTCTTTGCGGGGCTGCCTTGTCTCAGGGTGATACGTCCTCTTCTGCATCGGAACAGGCTGTTGATACTCAGATTGAGCAGTTGACGAATGATGAGTTTGATACTCCGCCTCCGCTTGGTGTGGGAAGTCTCCATACAAATACATTGGGAGAGGCGGACAAGCTTTTGCAGGAGTATCGCTTAGCTCAGGAGGAGTATGCCTACTGGGAGGTGATGATACTGGCGATCATGGCAGTTGTATCGCTTACGATTGTATTGACGTTTATGAAGCTTAACGGAACCTGCAAGCCAAGAGACATGGTAACTACTGCTGGTCTGATACTCATCATATTTTCGACAATTATTCTGGTGCTTGTTGCAGACTCTCAGGAGCAGATCTCTGCGGCAATAGGAGTCCTCGGCGCCATTGCCGGTTACCTTTTTGGTTCCGCCGCCGCCTCTTCTCGAAAACCGGAGGAGAAGGAGAAGAGACCGGAAAAGGCGGAAGCAACGCATCAACAGGAAACCAAATAATAGATTTATTGTAACTATTCAGCCCCTAATTTCTTTCTGTATCAATGCAGTCGCAGGAGCTGCCCACGGCTGCGATTAGCGACGATAGTCGCTTCGTGTAAAGTGGTCGAAAAGGCTGTCGCCTTTGGTCGTGGCCACAGGCAGTTCCTGCAAAAGCTTGTGGTCAGCCGAATAGTTGCTGCAAATATTGCTATACGCGTGGAAAGATCACCAGGTGGTCGATCTCCAGTGAGATCCCCAACTCTTCGCCAATGGCATGATTGTGGTGCGACGGCACCAGCGACAGGATCTCGGCGCCGCTGGGGAGCAGCAGGGTATAGAGGTAGCTGGCGCCGCGAAAGGCGCGCTCCTTGATGACGGCAGTGCGGGTGCTGTTGTCATCATGGAGGATATCGTCAGGGCGAACCAGAACCAGTACCGTAGAACCCGCTGTACAGCCATCAGGAATGGCGCCTTCGAGGATGGCCAGTTCAGTGCGAACATGCTGGTTGTCGATCACCTCGCCATTCAGCAACACTCCCTGGCCGATAAAATCTGCTACAAAAGGAGCAGCCGGGCGATGATAGAGGTTGTAGCCGCTATCCCACTGCAGCAGCCTGCCGTGCTGCAAAACTCCAATATTATCCGCCATGGCGAAGGCTTCATGCTGGTCGTGGGTGACCAGGATGGCGGTAATATTTTCACTCTTTAGAATCCCTCTGACCTCTCTGGCAAGATCCTCCCGCAGCTCTACATCCATGCTGGAGAAGGGTTCATCCATTAGCAGCAGTTGAGGTTTGGGGGCGAGGGCGCGGGCGAGGGCGATACGCTGTTGCTGTCCGCCGGAGAGTTCATGCGGGTAGCGTGTGTTGAAATCAGGAAGGCTGACAAGAGCCAGCAGTTCGTCGATACGCTGTTTTCTGTGAGAGCCTTTCAGGTGGCGTATACCAAAGCCGATATTGTCCGCAATCGTCAGGTGCGGGAACAGGGCGAAGTCCTGAAAGACCATGCCGATCTGGCGCTTCTCCGGGGGAGTGGTGAAGCCCGGTGAGCTGACACTCTTTCCGCCAAGCAGGATTTTCCCCTGTTTCAGAGGTTCAAAGCCGGCGATAGCGCGCAGCAGCGTTGTTTTGCCGCAGCCGCTTGGGCCCAGCAGGCAGCCGATCTCTCCGCTGGCTAAAGAGAGTGACACATCATGGACGACGGTATTGCTGCCGTAGGCGACACACAGCTGTTGAACCTCGAGCAGATTGCTCATGAGCTGTCACCTCCAGCGCGGGAGCGGCTGATTGCGCGGTTCAACACCAGCACCGGAATAATACCGGTAAGCACGATCATCAATGCCGGTGCGCCGGCATCGGCGAGACGCTCATCTGCCGCCATCTCATAGGCGCGCACAGCAAGTGTATTGAAATTAAACGGGCGCAGGATCAGCGTCGCAGGCAACTCTTTGAGAACGTCAACAAACACCAGCAGCAGCGCAGTCAGCAGCGTGCCTTTCATCATTGGCAGATGGATGCTCCTTAACACCTTCATTGGCGAGAGTCCCAGAGATCTACCTGCATCATCAAGCGAGTGGTTGATCTTGCCAAGGCCGGATTCGACCGCCTGGATGGAGACGGATAAAAAGCGCACGGTGTAGGCAAACACCAGTGCAAACAGGGTGCCGGAGAGCAGCAGCCCGGTGGAGATCTGAAAGGTGTTGCGCATCCAGCTGTCAAAGGTGTTGTCGATCCATGCGAGCGGCAGCAAAACGCCGACGGCAATCACTGTTCCCGGGACGGCATAACCCAGCGCCGCGATACGCACACTGCTGTTGATCAGCGCAGTGTTGTGCAGACGCTTGCCGTACGCCAGCAGCAGCGCCAGCGCCACGGCAATGGCGGCAGTCAGGCTTGCAAGCATCACGCTGTTGAATGCAAGCAGTGCAAAAGAGCTGTCGAGCACCTCTTCTGCAGAGGAGAGCGTCCACCGCAGCA
Organism: Candidatus Bathyarchaeota archaeon; assembly: GCA_048629055.1. Taxonomy (GTDB): domain Bacteria; phylum Pseudomonadota; class Gammaproteobacteria; order Chromatiales; family Chromatiaceae; genus Sva-25. The sequence continues at coordinate 2,415 of JAIVTC010000054.1, read as the reverse complement.
GCTGCAATGCCGGCAATGCAAAACCGAACAGCAGCGGCAATGCGCAGCTGATCATTGCAAGCCACGCCTTGCCGCCGCTAAGCTGAAAACGATGGATGCTGGAATATTTGTTGCTGGTATGGTGAAATCTGGCGCGCTGGCGCGACCAGCGTTCAAGCAGGATCAGGGCGAAAACAAACGCCAGCAGCATCGCCGAAAGCTGCGCCGCCGTACCGCTGTCGCCCATGCCATACCAGATGCGGAAAATGCCCGTGGTGAAGGTGCTGATGCCGAAATATTGCACGGTGCCGTAATCGGCCAGGGTCTCCATCAGCGCCAGGGAGAGGCCGGTGACGATGGCGGGGCGCGCAAGCGGCAGTGCGACACGAAAAAAACCGGCAAGCGGTGTATTGCCGAGGGAGCGGCTCACCTCCAGCACACACAGGGATTGTTCCAGAAAGGCGGCGCGCGCCATCATATAGACATAGGGGTAGAGTACCAGCGACAGCATCATCGCCGCGCCGCCGAGCGAACGCACCTCCGGAAACCAGTAGTCTGCATAACTCCAGCCAAACCAGTCGCGCAGTTGCGTTTGCACGGGCCCCTCGAAATCCAGCATGCCGGTGTAGGTGTAGGCGATGATGTAGGCAGGAATGGCCATCGGCAGCAGCAGCGCCCAGGAGAGCAGGCGGCGTCCGGGAAACTCACACATGCTGGTCAGCCAGGCAGTGATAACACCGATGCTGAGAACCCCGGCGGAGACGCCAAGCAGCAGCAGCAATGAATTGGTGACGTAGTCGGCCAACAGGGTGTCGACCAGGTGATGCCAGTTGTCATTGACCGGCTGGAATATGAAGCTGGCGATGACCAGGACTGGAAGGGCCATCAACAGGGCAACCAGCAGGATAGAAATCCCCCACAGAGATGGGCGGGGAATCGGGAAATGAATCTTACCTGTCAGCTTGTCAGGAGTGATCATCATGGGGTGAAATTTTCCAACCGTGTTTTACCTGAACCTACAAATTTATTTCCAGCCTGCGCGATCCATGAGTCTGACAGCATCAGCATTTAATTCTCCCAGTTTGGAGAGTTCCACGCCGTCGGACTTGAACTCTCCCCATGATTGCAGTGTCGGACTTGCAGGGATCCCTTCTCTTACCGGGTATTCCTGATTCGCTTCGGCATACCACTGCTGGGCTTTCTCACTCAGCAGATATTGCATGAGCTTAATGGCATTCTTCCTGTTCCTGGCAGCACTGGTCATACCGATGCCGCTGACATTGATGTGTGTGCCGCGATCATGCTGATTCGGCCAGAAAACAGCAACGGCTTCAGCCGCCTTTTTCAAATCCTGATCTTTACCTGTGAGCATCTTTGCAACGTAGTAGGTGTTGGCGATGGCAATATCGCAGCGTCCAGCTGCAGCGGCCTTGATTTGATCCTTGTCGCCTCCCTTTGGCGGGCGTGCGAAATTCGCGACAAAGGCTTTTGCCCACGCCTCAGTTTTCGTCTCGCCAATGTTGGCGATCATGGATGCAACCAGTGACTGGTTGTAGATATTGCCGGAAGAGCGGATACAGATACGCCCTTTCCATTGAGAGTCCGCCAGCGCCTCATAGGTCGAGAGCTGCTGTGGATCCACCTTGCCCCTGACGTAGAAGATCGGACGGGCGCGTTGGGAGAGTCCATACCAGTAACCGTCCGCATCGTGCAGGTTTGCAGGGACAATAGAGTTCAGCTGTTGCGATGAGACCGGCTGCAGCACCCCGGCTTCCCTGGCGCGATGCAGACGTCCGGCATCCGTTGTGATAAAGAGATCGGCGGGCGTGTTGCGTCCCTCTGTGACCAGTCGTTTGAGCAGTGCTGATGCCTTGCCGGTAACCAGGTTGACCTTGATGCCGGTTTCTTTGGTAAATTCTTCCAGCAGCGGCTTGATCAGCGCCTCTTTGCGCGCAGAGTAGAGATTGACTTCATTGGAGTCTGCCCAACTGGTATGGATGCTTGCAGAGAGGAGCAGCATCAGCATGGCAATTTTTATTCGCATTCGTTCTATTTCCAAAGAGGGTGAGTTGTAAGGAGGTGGATTCTAACGCGAATGAGAATAACTATCAACAGCAATGTTGGGCGTCAGTTGATTCTGACGCAGGGAGACTCAATCCCCCCTTTGCAAAAAGGGGGTTAGGGGTGAATGGCGCTAAGTTAAGCTGAAAATGCTGATTCATCCACTCTATCCGTCATGCCGGCGAATGCCGGTATCCAGGGAAATCGGTACCCACAGGATGGTATGGATCCCGGCCTTCGCCGGGATGACGGTGTCATTCGGGTTAGAGGGGATTGGGATTCAATCCTGGAATTTCATCGATAACAGCACATAAACAGCGCCTGTTCCGCCATCCCATCGGGGCGCCGAGACAAAGGCGAGTACCTCTTTGCGCT
>JAIVTC010000053.1:0-5116 GCA_048629055.1 Candidatus Bathyarchaeota archaeon | reverse complement strand
CCACCATCTGCTGCGGTGTGATAGCAGTGATCATCGCCGACTCGGGATTCGGTAGAAAATCAGGAGTCGGACGGCAATAGAGCATCACCGGATCGTCAACAATATTGAGTTCCGTATCGGTGCGAATCGCAGCAAACTGACAGGCGCGGTCACTGCGGGGATTCACTCCCCAGGTTTCGTAGTCATGCCACAGCAGGGTTGTTTCCATGTTCAAGTCTCATTGCATATTGATCAAGACCGTAGTCAGTTCCGCGCATTGCACCAGAAAATGGCGGGATGCACTCCGCTTATACCGCCCTACAGGTCTATTTTTTTCCACCGATGCACACAAATAAACATAGATTAAAAGATGCCATCATATCTGTGTTTATCTGTGTGCATCTGTGGTTAATATTGTTTTCTAAGCAAAAAAAAAGCTGCAACCAATGGCTGCAGCCTTTTCCAGCACAGGCTGAATTACACCTTCTCTTTGATCCGCGCAGATTTTCCTGAACGTTCACGCAGATAGTAGAGCTTGGCGCGGCGCACGTCACCACGACGCTTCACCTCGATCCCGGCAATGGCAGGGCTGTATGTCTGAAAAACACGCTCGACGCCTTCACCGTATGAAATCTTACGCACGGTAAATGCAGAGTTGATGCCGCGATTGCGCTTGGCGATCACTACGCCTTCATAGGCCTGCAGTCTTTCGCGTTCACCCTCTTTGACTTTCACCTGAACAATCACGGTATCACCGGGTCCAAAATCGGGAATGTCTCGTCCCATCTGTTCTGCTTCAAGCGCTTCGATGATATTGCTCATTGTGATTGCTCCTCACTAGTCTGTCGCTTCACAGCGAAAATAAATTGATCTAACAAATCTCTCTCTTGTGCGCTCAACTCGCGCTTCTGCAGCAACTCCGGGCGACGCAACCATGTACGCCCCAGTGACTGCTGCAACCGCCATAGGCGGATGGCCTCGTGATTGCCGCTGAGCAGCACTTTCGGTACGCTCATGCCATCGATCACTTCAGGCCTGGTGTAGTGCGGACAGTCAAGCAGCCCATCGACATGGGACTCCTGCAACGCCGAATCCTGATGGCCCAATGCGCCCGGCAACAGCCGGATGACGGCATCCATCAGAATCATCGCCGGCAATTCGCCCCCTGAAAGGACGTAGTCGCCTACCGACCACTCTTCATCAATCTCTGTTTCAAGCAGGCGCTCGTCAACACCTTCATAACGCCCTGCCAGCAGTATTACACCTGATTGCGTACTGAACTGCTGCAGCGCATGCTGTGTCAGCGGTCGCCCCTGCGGGCTCAGGTAAATCACCCTGCTCTCCGGAGCCTGCTGACGCGCCGCCTTGATTGCCGCACGCAATGGCTCCACTTTCATCAACATGCCCGGGCCGCCGCCATAAGGGCGATCATCCACGCTGCGATGCACATCCAGGGTGTAATCGCGGGGATTCCAGCAGTTGATGCTGGCCAATCCACGCTTCAGCGCCCTGCCGCTGATGCCGCTGCCAAGGGCGGAAAACATCTCCGGAAACAGCGTAACGATATCAAATCGCAATCCTGGAACTCCTCTTAGAACTCCGGGTCCCAGTCAACGATCATCCGCTTCTCTTGCAGATCGACCTCTGTCACTACCTGTCCGGGCACATAGGGGATCAGACGCTCCCTGCCCCCACTACTCTCCTCCCTGACAACAAGCACATCATTGGCGCCTGTCTCGAAGAGGTGATCCACAATACCCAGTTCGATACCGTCAGTTGTTGCCACTTTCAGGCCTTCAAGATCTAACCAGTAGTACTCACCGGGTCTTGCCGTGGCAAGCTGATCGCGTGTTACTGCAATTTCACATCCTGAGAGGGTTGCCGCCATATCCCGGTCGTCGATACCGGCGAGCTTGACAACAATATACTTTCCCTGTTTACGCCCGCTCTCAACGTCGATGCGCTGCCAGCCATGCTGACGCTTCAGTAGCCACCTGGAGTAATTGGCAATGCCTTCACGCGGATCGGTATCAGAAAAAACCTTGACCCAGCCTTTGACACCATAAAGACCCGTAACCCGTCCAAGTATAATCAGCTTCTGATCATTCAGAGGAGCATCAACGGACATCATCTTGAGCCATCGTCACGATGACTTGATAATCAGGCAGCTTCTACAGCTTCTACTGCTTTAGCAGCTTCCTTACGGTAATCCTTGACCAGTTTGGCAACTCGATCAGAAGGCTGCGCACCCAAACCAACCCAGTGATCCACGCGATCCAGGGCGATACGCAGACGAGTTTCACCACCTGTGGCGCCTGGATTGAAAAACCCCAGACGTTCGATGTAACGGCCGTCACGCGCACGACGACTGTCAGCCACGGCGATATGATAGAAAGGCTTCTTCTTGGCGCCAGTTCTGGAAAGACGAATAGTAACCATACTTATCTCTTGTATTTCTTGCTCATTAGGAATACCTGCTGCTCAACCGGCGGCATCAGGATAAACAGCGCATTGTACTGATTTTCAGGAAAATGTGAAGTGAAATCATTACTTTTTTAGAGTGGGTTTTAGGTTTTAAGTTTTAGGTTTTAGGAGAAAACAATAAACCTAACATTTGAGTCTCTTGCAAAATTCAAAAATAGGTCATTCCCTCGAAGGTGGAAATCCACAGAATCAGCCATCTACAGATCAAGAAAGTAGTTTCCCGGTAACCCCGTGCACTGATTGATAACGCGTCAAGCGGCAACCAATTGCAGGGTGCTGCAGGCTCAGCAGCACCCTGCAAAAGATTTATATTTTGATGGATCATGGCAGATCCCATCCACGGGATTATTGAGATATTACGGCTTATTCACTCTTTACTGATTTACTTATATTGAGAATGATTATTAATAATTATCTATTGATAAATATTTATCATGTGCCCACCAGGTATCTATCTCGACATAGAGGGTCTACTCTTTTAAATACCCATATCAAGAGGCAAGAGAAATGAGTACTCACAATGCCGTTGTCATCGTACATATCGATGAGACACTGACTGATAAAGAGATCCTGGATGTAGAGCGGGAACTTTCTGCCGGTGACGGCGTACAGGCTGCCTGCATGCATGTCCGCACACGCCACCTGATGGTTGTTGACTATGATTCAGAGCGCATCAAGTCGATTCAGCTGCTCGGACAGGTCAAATCACAGGGCCTGCATGCTGAATTAATCGGCGGGATTTAACTCTGCTTGATCAAATTTAGAATTGACCACAGAGCCACTTGCAAAACTCCGTCATTCCGGCATGTTTTTAGCCGGAATCCATCTTCTCGATCTGTAAGTTGTTAATTCTATAGATTCCGGCCTTCGCCGGAATGACGAATTTTGGAGTTTTGCAAGAGGCTCCACAGATATTATTTTATGATCAATCTGTGTGTATCTGTGTTCATCTGTGATTAAAAAATCAGGTGCTGTAATCAACTCTTCAAGCCAACGCCTTTTCTCAGCAGATAGAGAGAGGCTGCGGTCAAAGCCGCAATAAAAGCAACAATAATTGCGAAAGCCACACCCACGTTAATATCCGAGACGCCCAGCAGTCCGTAACGAAATGCATTCACCATGTAGAGAATCGGGTTCGCCAGGGAGACGGTTTGCCAGAACTCCGGCAGCAGGTGGATGGAGTAGAAGACGCCGCCCAGATAGGTCAGAGGCGTCAGGATAAAAGTTGGAACGATCGAGATGTCGTCAAAACTGTTGGCGTAAACTGCATTGATGAAACCGGTCAGTGAAAATAGCACCGAGGTCAGAAAAAAAACTGCTATTGCGATCAGATAGCTGTGTATAGCGAGATCCGTAAACAGCATGGAGATCACAGTCACGACAACCCCAACCAGCATACCGCGCGCCACCCCTCCACTCACATAACCCGCCAGAATAATCCAGTTCGGCACAGGTGATATGAGAATCTCCTCGACATGGCGCATAAACTTGGCCTGGTAGAAACTGGAGACTACATTAGCGTAAGAGTTGGTGATGACAGCCATCAACACCAGACCAGGTACAATAAAATCGACATAGTCGAAACCATCCATCTTGCCGATGCGCTCGCCAATCAGTTGCCCGAAGATGACGAAATAGAGAGTCATGGTGATAGCCGGCGGCAGTACGGTCTGCGGCCAAATGCGAATGAAGCGCAAAAACTCCTTGATAACGATGGTCTTGAATGGAACCCAGTAGATATCGCGCCTCATTGCTGCTCGCCATCATCACTGGTCAACTCCAGGAAGAGTTGCTCCAGGCGGTTCTGTTTGTTGCGCATGCTCGACACCTCCAGCTTGCTCTCCGCCAACCTGCAAAACAGATCTGTCAGACCCTGCCCCTGCTTGACCGTCACCTCAAGCGTCGTTGCATCGCGTTTCAGGACCTGAAATCCCTCGAGCCGAGGCGCCGCATCGATCGGTTGCATCAGATTCAGCACAAAGGATTGCTGGTGCAATTTTGCCAGCAGCACATTCATCGAACTCTGCTCGATAATTTCACCGCGATGGATGATTGCAATGTTGCGGCACAGACTCTCCGCCTCTTCCAGATAGTGCGTCGTCAGGATGATGGTTGTTCCCTGCTCATTGAGTTGGCGCAGAAACTTCCACATGGAGAGACGTATTTCAATATCAACGCCTGCTGTGGGTTCATCAAGAATCAACAAACGCGGTTTGTGCACCAGGGCTCGTGCAATCATCAAGCGGCGTTTCATGCCGCCTGAAAGATTTCGCGCCATGGTAGTGCGCTTATCCCACAGCTTAAGCCGCCGCAGGAGTTCCTCGGTTCGCTGCCACGCCTGTTCACGCGGAATCCCCTGGTAACCGGCCTGATTGACGAGGATCTCTCCAATCGGCTCCCACTGGTTGAAATTGTACTCTTGCGGCACCAGTCCGATATGGCGCTTGACCGCAATCGGATCACTGTCAAGATCGTCGCCAAAGACTGAGACCTTGCCGGATGTTTTATTGATGAGTGAACAGATAATGCCGATAGCGGTCGATTTACCCGCCCCGTTGGGACCTAGCAGTGCAAAAAAGTCGCCTTCCTCAACAGATAAATCAATCCCTTTCAAAGCGTGGAAACCACCCTTATAGCGCTTGTGGAGATTGGT
>JAIVTC010000052.1:0-2397 GCA_048629055.1 Candidatus Bathyarchaeota archaeon | reverse complement strand
TCACTATTCCACACAGAGACAAAATAAGCCGCCGTGATGATCATGAAGCCACCGGCATAATCTCTGTACCCAAGCACCTCTCCGGCCAGCCACATCGACGAAACCGCGCCCGCAACCAGTTCAAACAGCAGTATCACCGCCGAGCGTTGCACCGTCATGTGTGTCACACCATACTGCAGTGCGACAGTTGACAGCATAAATCCCGCGATGCCAAGCACCACGGCAGCGGCCAGAATTGCCAGTGAAATATCCGGCAACTGCTGTTGCTGCACCAGCAGCGCCGTGCCCGCAACCAGCAGGCAACCAACCCAGGCAACGGCGGTTTTCAATAACAGCGGCTGATCATACAGGCGTCGGATCATGACATTGCCAAGCGCAAAGGCGACTCCCGCTGACAACGCCAGCCAGTCGGCCCGGCTTTGAGGCCAGGGATGGCTGAGTTGCGGATTCCACAACATCAACAACGCCCCGCACATTGCGACCAGCATCAACACAGCAATCTTCGCGGTGATGGCTTCATGCAGCAACCAATGCGCCAGCAGCAGCGCCCACACCGGAGAGAGATAGAACAGCAGCAGCACACGCATCACCGATCCCTCGAGCATTGCCAGGATGAAGGCGAGATTGGCCCAGCCGGCGGCCAGCATCAACAGGAGATATTCCGGCCAGTACTGCCTGACCCCTGCAAAACCACGCGCAAAAGGCGCAGCAATGAAAAAAGCTGCCGCATAGACCACGACTGTCAACCATATACCTCCCAACCCCTGCTGTTCCAGCAAACGCAGCGGATACCACAACACACCCCAGAATGTTGCGCTAAAGAGCAGCGCCAGGGTGGGTGGCCAATGATTGATTGGAGTACGCATGATTGACAGGTCTGTTAAAATACGCTTTTTTTATCCAGCAGATCGCAAAATGAATCCAGGTATTGGCGGCCTCCATCCCTATCCATTTGAAAAGCTGGCCGCATTGAAGGCTGGCGTCGAACCGCCTGCTGCATTGTCGCATATCGCCCTCTCGATCGGCGAACCAAAACACCCGACACCGGCTTTTATCACCGAAGAGGTGATGACCCATCTGCACCAATTGTCGGTCTACCCGGCGACGCGCGGCCTGTTGCAGCTGCGCCAGGCCATCGCCAACTGGCTGTGCAACCGATTTCAGCTGGATACCGGTTCACTCGATCCTGAAGCACATATCCTGCCGCTTAACGGCACCAGGGAGGGACTGTTTGCTTTTGCCCAGGCAATGGTCGATGCGGGTGAAAATTCACTGGTGCTGATGCCGAATCCCTTCTACCAGATCTATGAAGGGGCGGCGCTGCTTGCCGGCGCCGAACCGCACTATCTGAACTGCGATGAGAGTCATGCCCTGCTTCCCGATTTTGACGCTATCGATACAGAGACCTGGAGACAATGCCGCATTCTCTATCTCTGTTCTCCGGGAAATCCCAGCGGAGCTGTCATCGACATTGCCACCCTGCAGCAGCTGATCAGGCTCGCCCGTGAGCATGACTTCATCATTGCATCGGACGAGTGCTATTCAGAGATCTATTTCGATGAAGATCATCCCCCTGCAGGACTGCTTCAGGCCGCCGCACAGATGGGAGAGACAGCCTATACAAACTGCGTCGTTTTTCACAGCCTCTCCAAGCGCTCCAATGCGCCGGGTCTGCGCTCCGGCTTTATCGCCGGCGACAGCACCATCATAGAAACATTTTTCCGCTACCGCACCTACCATGGCTGCGCCATGCCGCTGCATCACCAGGCAGCCAGTATCAGGGCATGGAGTGATGAGCAGCATGTTATCGAGAACCGGCGTCTCTATACGGAAAAATTTGATGCCATGTTGTCGATCCTCGATGGTGTGCTGGATGTTGCACGACCAGATGCAGGTTTCTACCTGTGGGCAAAAACACCGCCCGCATTCGATGACACCAGCTTTGCACGCGAGCTGTTTGCGCGCCACAATCTGACAGTATTGCCAGGCAGCTACCTGTCACGCACAACGGATGCGGGCAATCCCGGCGCCAACAGAATCCGCATGGCGCTGGTGGCGCCGCTGGAAGATTGCATCGAAGCCGCACAACGCATCAAAACCTGTGTAGAATCCGCATGACACACGAATCAACACATCCTATAACAGTTACACAAGAGGCTCTTGCAAAACTCGTAAATCGTTAGTTTTGTCATCTCGAACGAATGTGAGAGATCTTATTTATCAATGACTTAAGATTTCTCCTTTCAGTCGAAATGACAGATTTTGAGGGTTTTGCAAGAAGCTCCTATTCCCCCATTCATCATGAAGGCGCAATTATGGGTCAATCAAATAATCATGAAAAAAATAGGCGAAGAAGGGATTTTGATAATGTAGAAGAGCTGCTAGATAAATGGTTGT
>JAIVTC010000051.1:0-2216 GCA_048629055.1 Candidatus Bathyarchaeota archaeon | reverse complement strand
GCCATCTCCCTGCTGCTAAACTGCCCCATGCCTCCAACCGGTCACACGTCATCCCGGCGAATGCCGGAATCCAGAGAACATGTAGACTTAATGGATTACGGCTGAAATCATGCCGGAATGACGTGGTTTTGCAAGTACATCCCAACTCTACTTTTAATGGAGAATTTTATGCGTCTATCTGTCATGTTGTCTTTCTTGCTGGCTGCTGCCCCGGTTTGGCGTCAGAGCGCTGCCCTCTATGGTTACGGTGTTCACAGTTGTGATGATCTTGTCGCCTCAGCCAGGCAGTGGGAATCGAATGACAAGGAGGATGCAGGGGCTTTGGCCCATGTGCAATTGAGGGAGTGGATGTCCGGCTTTATTTCGGGCCTGTCGCTGGCGCTGGGGAGCGATGTGACCCGTGGGGCTGGTGTGGAAGGGATGATGCGGCAAGTCGTCAAGCAGTGTACCGAACATCGTCAGAGTGATGTCTTTACTGCAACCATGGAGCTGCTCAAGAAGAGGGGAGGACTCGAATAGAAAAGAAGTTTGCAGTTGGCAGTAGGCAGCAGAAGAAGAAGGTGGTTGTCTCCGCCCATGTTTTCCTGCAAACTGCCAACTGATGACTGCAAACTTTCTTTTTAAGCCACGCTGCCGAATGAGGGGTCAACGCTGCCTGCCGGAACATTCAGGCCTGCAAGTTTGCAGCCCAGGGCAACAGGCCCGCCCGGAATGATCTCATACAGATACTTCATGCCGCCCTGGTCATGAAACTTCTCATCCAGCGCATCCTTGATCTGACGCAGGTTTGCCCGCTCTACCTTGCTGTAATACTCCTGCAGGGCGCGAACCAGATCCCAGTGGTCATCGGTGAGAGCCAGGCTCTGCTCTGCGGCTGTTGACTCAGCCTGTTCAGGATCCCAGTCATCCGGTGCATTGGGGAAAGTATCGATGGAATTGCTCATTTGCTGCTCCTTTTTGAGTCGGGCTGCACCCGATGGTGGTTATACTTAAAGCATAGACAAGGAATTGTCAGTTTCAAGGTTTGGGTTGTTTTTCTCAGGTCAACTCCTTGAAAAATGCATTTTTTTGCTGATTGATACTATAGCGGAATTTAATTTTGCTTTCTATGCTTAATGTAATACATTCATACTGCAATTCGGGAAGCATTCATCATCGATTGCTGCTGAGCGAAAAGTGGCATCCTGGAGATGTCGAGAATTAATATTTATCTTAAAACAAATAGAGAGGAATCAATCGTGAAACTCGTCAAAGATATTCTGGGTAAAAAAGGGGCTGATATCTACTCCATCAGGCCGGGGGATTCGGTTTTCGATGCGTTGACACTGATGTCTGATAAAAAGGTCGGGGCGCTGGTGGTGATGGAAGATGGCGAACTCAAAGGCGTGATTTCAGAAAGGGATTATGCACGCAAGGTATTTCTGAAGGGACGCTCGTCTCCGCAGACCAGTGTCAGTGATATCATGAGCAGCCATGTCGTATGCGCGACCCCAACGCAAAGTGCGGAGGAGTGCATGGCGCTGATGACCGACAAACGCGTCAGACATTTGCCGATCCTGGAACACAACCAGATAATAGGCGTTGTCTCTATCGGCGACCTGGTCAAGGCCATTATCTCTGATCAGCAGTTCATCATCGAGCAGCTTGAGCATTATATCAATGCTTAGTCGTTGATTAGAGAGTAGTGTAATTGTAGGTTGGGCAAAGGAGGCACGACGTGCCCAACAAGCAATGCATCCGTCGGGCACGTCGCTATCGCTCCTCTGCCCCACCTACGACTATATCAATGCTTAGGAGCGACTCTCAAACCAATGAGACATTTGTCTCTATTCATGTGCATTCGTGGTTCTTTGATCATGAGGTAAAAATAGAGCTGTCCCCTTTGTTGATACTGATATAATCCCTTTTTTTTCCTATAAGCGAGTCGAGATGCGACTGATTCGCGGTCTTCATAATCTGCGAGCCGAACACCATGGCTGTGTGGCAACCATCGGCAACTTTGATGGTGTGCACCTGGGGCATCAGGCTGTTTTTTCCGAGCTGCGCAAGGTGGGTGACACCCTGGGGTTGCCCGCAACGGTGATTACCCTCGAGCCGCAGCCACTGGAATATTTCCAGCCGCACAAGGCTCCCAGCAGACTGACGCGCCTGCGTGAAAAACTGACGGTAATCAAGGCGGCAGGCATCGATTATGTACTGGTGCTGCCGTTTGGACG
>JAIVTC010000050.1:0-2011 GCA_048629055.1 Candidatus Bathyarchaeota archaeon | reverse complement strand
CCGGTGGATCTACCGACACCAGTCAGAGAGTTTTTACTCTGACCCCAAATAGTGAAGTACTTTTGATGGTTTTGAATAATGCCCTTTTAATCTGTGTTTATCTGTGTGCATCTGTGGTTAATTCATTCTTGGCATCCATCAATTCGTCAACCGGGCATACAGCATCGGCAGTTTGCGCGGCAGCTCGGCGGCATCGCGCACCAGTATCCAGGAGCGGCTGCCGAAGATGTAGGGAAGGTAATCCTTTGCCTCGGTATCGATGGTAACGCAAAAAGGCTGCAGCCCCATCTGCTTGGCTTCGAGGATCGCCATGCGGGTATCCTCGATGCCGTAGCGGCCTTCATACTTGTCCAGGTCGTTGGGCTTTCCGTCAGTCAGGATCAATAGAATTTTCTGCGCCGCCTGCTGGCTGGCGAGTATTTTCGATGCCTGACGGATCGCCGCGCCCATGCGCGTGTAGTAGCCGGGCTTGATAGCGTTGATGCGGCCGCGCACATGTTCGTTGTATCTCTCGGCGAAATTCTTGATCAAGTTAAAGCGCACATGATCGCGATGGCGCGAAGAGAAGCCGTAGAGCGCAAAGGGATCACCCGTTGCAGAGAGCGCCTCGGAAAAGAGGAACAGCGAGTCACGGATGGTATCGATGACACGCTCATCATCATTGACATAGGCGTCCGTCGAGAGAGAGAGGTCAGCCAGCAGCAGACAGGCCAGGTCGCGGCTTGCGTTGCGGCATTCACGGTAGACGGCCGCATCGCTGTTGAAGCGGCCAAGTTTGCGGTCTGTAAGATGGCTGAGATAGCTGTCGAGATCAAGCTCCGTACCCTCCTGCTGACGATTGAACCAGTGCCGTTGGGGACGCAGCATCTCGAACTGGCTGCGCAGTTTTCTTGCCTGCGCACGCAGTTTCGGCGGCAATGCAATCGCCTCTGCTTCACGCGCCAGCATCGGCTGGATGGCGCAGTAATCCTTCACCAGACGCTGCTGCTTGTAATCCCACTCGGGTAGCGGGATGCCGTCTCCGAGACGGATATCATCGTACTCATCGGCGGGAAGATCCAGGTCGAAACGCACCTTGCTCGCAGTCGGCTGGTTGTCGCGCGCCACACTGATCATATCCATATCATCCGCCGTGCGCTGTGCATCGTCGGTGTCATCGTCATCCTCGGTAGTGCGGTCAACATTGACGAATTCAGACCAGCTGAAGTAACTCTCCAGGCGAAATGCAAGCAGCCCCTCCTTGCCCTCGGGCATATCGACGCGCTCCGCCTTGCGGCGTTTCTGCTGCTGATCCTCCTTTTTACGGCTGGCCGGCGCCTCTGCATCATCGGGATCACTGCTCGATGCGGCAACCGCGGCTCCAGGACGTGGAGGATCTGGATGCAGCCACAGCGGAACGGGCTGCGGCGGATGTTTAGCAGCAGGCGGCATCGTTGCAGTGTGACCTGGATCTGCATAGTGATCAGGATTCTCGAGCGCCTGTACAATCGCCTGTTCATGGAGCCTTTCAGCCTTCGGCAGTGCATCGATGACAGGACGCTGAAGCAGATGCGCCTCCACCAGACGGCGGTAGCGTTTGCGCATCCCCGGCCAGCGCTGCAACAGCTGCGCCGCGCCCTTGCAGTTATCGGCAAGCCACCCGCCCGAAGCGCTCTCTGCCGTGGCATGTGACGAGGTTGCCAGCGCCGCCAGCCACAGATAGAGATCGCGGTTGAGGCTCTTCTCTGGAAATAGTGCAATAGCGCCCGGCAGGCGCAGACTCTCTTCATCACGCCATGCAAGCTGTATCTTGCTGCCAGTGCCCGCGATGCGCTGCAGGATGCTTCTGCGCGCGCCATGATCGAGCTCGGTGGCATTGTCGATGCGCAGACCGCCCTCCCCGCCCAGCGAACGAAACAGGATGGCGGCGGTATGCCGGATATCATCCAGATCGACACGCGCTTCAGGATACTCTTTGATGGCCTTGTCTGTGATGTAGCGATGCCAGATTTTACCGACGAACTCTTCCATT
>JAIVTC010000049.1:0-6545 GCA_048629055.1 Candidatus Bathyarchaeota archaeon | reverse complement strand
GACTGCAAGGTTGGAGATCACACCGCTTTCGCCAACAATGTGGCTATCGGCGGAGTGGTTGAAATCGGCAGCAATGTCTTTATCGGAGGAGCCGCCGTTGTTCATCAATTTTGCAGAGTGGGTTCCTACGCCATCATACGCGGCACAACGGGTGTCTCCAAAGACGTCATTCCGTTTATGTTGATTGGCGGTTTTCCAGTCAAACATTATCGGCTGAATGTGATCGGCTTGAGACGGGCAGGCATTACCGGCCAGCGCTATAAGGTCTTGTCCCAGGCGTTCCGGTTACTAAAAAAGAGAGCCAGCCTGGATGACCTTGAACAAACCGAAGAGCTGCAATACCTGAAGGAGTGGCTGGCCGCCGGCAGCAAACGCGGGCTGCATGGCTTCATCGATGTGAAAAAAGCTGAAGAGTAGTGATATAGCCGCCATTATGATTTAAATCAAGAAGATTCCTGTTTCCCCCTCAAGCTCTCTCTAAAAGGAGTAGGATCATAAATATTAGTATGATCTGCTTTGCACTCCACGGTACTACTACCGTAAATCACCTGGAGAGATTGACATGAGAAAACATCGGCTATTCCCCGGTAGTTCACTCACCCTGCATTCCAGCTTCACGACTCTCCTGGCCTCTCTTCTGATTTCCGCCCTGATATCTGTGACCGGCAGCACAGCTTTTGCCAAGCATGAAGCGACCATCGAGATGGGCATCTCCGAATACGCCAAAACAGATCAGGAGCATGCCGTTCCTGCCCGGACCGGTGACGGCGACAGCAAATCAACCACCGACCACGCCACTCTCAAGGAACTTGCCGGCCCGTTTTTCAGCGGCCCTGAAGTCACCAGGGCCTGTCTCGAATGTCATAACAAGGCTGGAGAGCAATTCATCAAGAATAAGCACTGGACATGGAAATACACCCATCCGGTCACCAAACAAAAACTTGGAAAGAGTGTTCTGGTGAACAACTTTTGCACCAATGCACGCGGCAACGAAGGAATGTGCGCCCAGTGCCATGCGGGATATGGCTACAAGGATGACTCCTTCGATTTCAGCAACCAGGAGAACATCGACTGCCTGATCTGTCATGAATCCACCGGCTCCTACTACAAGACCCCCACCTCAAGCGGCAATAAAGCCTGCTCCATCATGTTCGAAGGGAAAAAACCGATCGAGTGGGCCAAAGTAGCGCAAAGCGTGCGTATGCCCGGGCGCAACAACTGCGGCAAGTGCCACTTCTATGGCGGCGGCGGCGACAACGTCAAACATGGCGATCTCTCTTCTGCGCTGTTCATGCCGGACAAAAATGTCGATGTCCATATGGATGCCGGGGGACTGGATTTCAGCTGCGTGACCTGCCATGTCGGCGAAGGTCATGAATGGGCCGGCAGCCGCTATCAAATGACGGTCAATGACAAGGTCGGCACCGGCAAACCGGGGATGCCGCGGGAAGTCGCCAGCTGCGAGAGCTGCCATGATGCCACGCCGCATGATATTGCTTCCATCACAGGCAACAAACTCAACAGCCATACCAGCAAGGTTGCCTGCGAAACCTGCCATATACCGGAAATTGCCAAAGGCGGTGTCGCCACCGAGGTGGAGTGGGACTGGCGCACCATGGGCAAGTTGAAAGATGGCGAAGGCTTCAAGTTGAAAGAGTATACCCAGGGCGACGGCAAACATCGCGCCACCTATAAATCAATCAAGGGTGATTTCAAATACGCTGAAAACATCGCACCCATGTACGCCTGGTTTGACGGCACCATGAACTACACCACGATTGATACCAAATTTGATCCTTCCAAAGGCCCGGTCGATATCAATAGCTTCTCTGGATCCGCGGAGGATCCCGGGTCGCGCATCTACCCTTTCAAACGCATGAAGACCATGCAACCCTATGATAAAGGCAATAACACACTGGTTTACATGGAACTCTGGGGAGAGACTGACAGCGCCTTATGGGGAAACTACGATTTTGCCAAATCCATCAAGGCGGGAATGGAGAAATTCAATCTCCCCTATAGCGGCGAATGGGGTTTTGTCGAGACGTACTCCTACTGGCCGATCAACCACATGGTTGCTCCAGAAGAGAACGCGCTGGCGTGCAACGAATGCCACTCCAGTGACGGGCGGCTTAGCCATATTGACGGTGTTTATATGCCTGCAACCGGCAAGAACAAATGGCTGGATATCATTGGGCTGCTGATCATCCTCGGTACCCTGGCAGGCGTACTGGGACATGCGGCAATTCGCGGCATTGCCACAAAACGGAGGAGAAGCTAATGGAACACCAAATGCCCACGAGCACCCATACCATACAGGTTTACAAGCTTTTTGAACGCATCTGGCACTGGAGTCAGGCCGCATCCATCTTCATCCTGATCTTTACCGGCCTTGCTATACACGGCGTCCACAGCCTGATTGACTTCGGCACGGCGGTTTCTCTGCACACAGCGGTTGCGCTTGCACTGCTGCTGCTGTGGGTGTTTGCCGTCTTCTGGCTGTTCACCACCGGACAATGGCGGCACTATATTCCCACCAGCAAAAACTTTCTGCAGGTCGCGCGTTTTTATGCCTATGGTATTTTCAAGGGCGAACATCACCCTTACCACAAGACCTATCTGCGCAAACACAACCCCTTGCAGGCTATGACCTATCTGCTGGTTAAAATCGTGATATTCCCCGCCATCTGGATATCGGGCATTGCTTACCTGCTGGTGAGCATCGGGCAGGGAGATTTTCTTGGTGCTATCGGCATGGAGTACATCGCCCTGTTTCACTCGATCGCAGCAATCGCAGTGATCGTCTTTATCATTGCCCATATCTATCTGCTGACCACCGGAGACTCCTTCATAGAGCATGTCCGTCCAATGATCACAGGCAATGATGAGGTGGAGTTAACCGTCGAAGAGCTTGCCTTCATCATGTCGGATGAACCGCAGAAACTGAAGGTCAATTCGGCTGACGAATAAGAGAAATTGGCAGTTGGCAGTTGGCAGTTGGCAGTTGGCAGTTGGCAGTTGGCAGTTGGCAGAAATCTAATCGAGTCATTGCCAACTGCAAAGCTTTTTTACTCTAATCAATAAGTTTTGGTAACTATTCAGCGCACTCGGGGCCGCCACTGCTACCGGGCATATCTTCCAGAAAACGTCGTGAATACATCCATGTATGGCGTAGACAAAATATTGCATCTGCCGCACACGGATGTGCCAATGCCGTGATTGCAAGGATGCAAAGGAACGGCCATGCCTCCAACGTTTCTTGCAGATACACCCAATAGCAGTGACTCTTGTGTTCTTTATTAAAGATGCTGAATAGTTACTAAGTTTTTTTCTTGTTTTTACTGCCAACTGCATACTGATAACTGCAAACTTCTTATAAGCCTTTCACGATCTCCAGCAGGGCATCATCATCCCACTCTCTGGCTCCGACTGCCGTATAGCGGATATTACCTTCCCGATCGAGCACGAAGGTGGTCGGCAAGCCTTTCACCGGCCACTGTTTGATGACGACTCCGCTGCTGTCGAGCAGCACCGGAAAGTCGATCGGATAATCTGCGCTGAAGATAAAGATCGCATCCTCATCTTCTCCGACATTGATCGCCAGCATGGAAACATCATCTTTCACCTTGTGCCAGGCGCGATTCATGGAGGGCATCTCTTCACGACAGGGAGGACACCAGGTGGCCCAGAAGTTGATGATCAGCGGCTTGCCCCGATAGTCGGAAAGCCGGTGCTTGCCGCCATCCACATCAACAAGCTCAAAATCAGGAGCCGGCTGAGTCCCCTTGTAGGGCGTCAGCAACTGCTCGCTATAGGCAGATGCCGACCAGCTTAACAACAGCAGCAGCATCGATTGAATTGTTACCTGACGCATTATCTACCTCTCCTCGGCACATTGAATTCCCCTGATCCATGCATCTTTCTCGACTCCTGCGACAGACCAGACGACCTTGAGATCAAATCGCTGCCCCGGCACAAGCCCGAAGCTGGTCATGCCCCAGCCATAATCTCCATGTGCGAAACTCTGCTGCGTGGGAAAAGTCGACCAGCGAAAAGCGAGACGCGCCGCATCGCTGACCTTGTCAGCAGGCCATTCACTATCCCACCGCTCCTTGAGCTTGATCGGCCCTTCGATGCCATCATGCAGCATGCGCCACTGCTTCAAATCCACATCGATAGAAGCAGAAATTCCCTGCTCTGCGCTATTGCGGCCAATTGTCTGCATAATACAGCCTGTGGCAATCGTGTTGGCAATCTCTTTTGAAAAACCACGCGCCAGAAAGAAGGCTCGCGTCTGATCCGGCAGCAGCTGCGTCAGCTCCAGCTCGAAATTCCCGTCATCTATTTTCCAGCTGACAAGAGCCGTCTGCTCATCGACTGATTGGGTCACACCCGCCATTGCCGGCGCAATGAACGGCATGAAAATGATTAATAAAAAGTGGTAACTATTCAGAAATTTTTTTACCATTTTGCAGAAGACTTACAGAGTAAAAAACCGGGGGGTTGCAGTATAACGGGAAGCAGATCAATCATCAGTGCCGTTTTTGGCAACACCTGAATCAATCGCCGCCTGCATCACTGCCGGCGCCACATGCTCTCTGAGGCGCTCATCCAGCGGTTTTGGAATAATGTACTCGGGACCAAAAGCCAGTGACTCAAGCCCGTAAGCATCCAGAACCTGCTGCGGCACAGCTTCATGGGTGAGATCCTTGAGGGCATTCACTGCTGCTATTTGCATGGCGTCATTGATGCAGCAGGCGCGGGCATCGAGTGCACCGCGAAAGATGAAGGGAAAACCCAGTACATTGTTCACCTGGTTGGGATAATCGCTGCGCCCTGTCGCCATGATCAGATCATCACGTACCCCGGCGGCAATCTCAGGACGTATTTCAGGCACCGGATTGGAGAGAGCGAAGACGATTGGCTTCGGCGCCATGCTCGCCAGCATCTCCGGCGTAATCAGCCCCGGACCGGAGACCCCGATGACAATATCAGCGCCATCTATCGCCTCGACAAGGGTGCGCCTGTCAGTATCCGCAGCAACACCCCATTTGTAGGGATTAAGATCCTGGCGGCCGGTATGGATCACACCTTCACGATCGATCGCAAGGATGTTGTCACGGTGAGCGCCCATTGAACACAGCAGACGGATCGAGGCAATGCCCGCAGCACCCGCGCCAATCACGACAATACGCACATCTTCGAGTGCTTTTCCCTGCAGTTCAAGCGCATTCAGCAATCCAGCGGCAATAATGATTGCGGTGCCATGCTGGTCATCGTGAAATACCGGGATATCGAGCTGTTCGATAAGCGCCTGTTCAATCTCGAAGCAGTGTGGGGCGGCGATATCTTCCAGATTGATGCCGCCGAATGTTGGCGCAATACGCATCACCGTTTCGATGAACTCCTGCGGATGCTCTGCGTCGACTTCGATATCAAACACATCGATATCGGCAAAATGCTTGAACAACAGCGCCTTGCCCTCCATCACCGGCTTGCCGGCCAGTGCGCCGGTATTTCCCAGTCCAAGCACCGCCGTGCCGTCAGTGATGACAGCCACCAGATTCCCTTTACCTGTGTAGAGATAGGCATCTTCAGGATTGTCAGCAATACGCCGTACCGGCTCCGCCACACCCGGAGTGTAGGCCAATGCCAGGTCGTACTGCGTCTCCGCCGGTTTGGTCAGAGCAATGGCCAGTTTTCCAGGAACAGGTTTGGCATGGTATTCCAGTGCGGCCTGGTTGATGGCGTGATCTGCATCCTGTTTACTCATAGTGCTCTACCCGGGAAACTTCTGAATGAAAAAAGGCGCCTCGGAAGGCGCCTTATGTGCGTCGACAATATACTTATCAACGATTGTAGCGTTTGCGGAACCTGTCAACACGTCCGCCGCTATCAATGACTTTCTGCTGTCCGGTATAAAAGGGATGGCATGCGGAACAGATATCCACATCCATCTCGCCACTTGTATCTGTAGAGGCAGTCTCAAAGCTGTTGCCACAACGACAGGTCACTTTGATCGCCTTGTATTCAGGATGTATATCTGCTTTCATCGCATTAATACCAAAAGGAATTTCATTAAGAGGCGGAATTTTACAGAAATTGGCTGCAATGCGCAAATCAGAAATCAATGAATCAGGAATTTACCACCAGGAGCACGAAGAAAAGGCATGACAATTTCGTGTGGTTCCTGCCTTTCGTGGTTACCAATGTTTCTGAATCGAAGTAGCTGTCCAAAAATAACTGCCCGATCCTGCTTGTCCTGTAGTCCGTCTTCAGCGTGGCCTACATGGACGCAGGTCAGGGGCGTGAGCAGGACGCGGAAGCTTTACAGCAAGAGTTACAAACCCTGCTATGCGCCCCTTGCTGCGCCTTGAATACGAACAACATTACTGCACGATATCGGGAGGTTATTTATGGACAACTCCTAAACGTAAGCCAGCCACCCTTCGTGCGCGGCGCTGCGGCCATGCACCGCATCGAAATAGAGGCTTTGCAGCTGTTGTGTGACAGGCCCGCGGAAACCGGCGCCCCCACGGAAACCA